>CAILUD010000021.1 GCA_903837285.1 uncultured Bacteroidota bacterium
TAATATTTAATCAAATTTTCAATTAATAGTATTCCCCAAAAGTAATATTTTTTTTAAAAGTAACAGAAATTAACATGAACGAATTGATAGTCTATCATACGTTCACATTATTTATATGCTTTATTATTTCCTGTGCATTTAAATAATCCTGGGGTTGTCCAATATCAATCCAATAACCAATTATAGGATTATGTATTACTTTTAAATTTTCTTTTATAATAATTTCTAGTAAATCGGTGATATTAAAAAAAGTATCTTTTGGAATTCGATTTATTAAGTCTTTTTTAAAAATATAAATTCCAGCATTAGCATAATTTGTTATAATTGGTTTTTCAGTAAATCCATTTATTCGTTTGTCTTTTTCATCAAATAGGGCATAGGGCACTTTTAAGGTGTAAGGAATGGATGCAATACCCATTACTGCATCTTGTTCAATTACCTGCAAATATAAATCCTCTAAGTCAACATCTGTAAAAAGATCACTATTCATCAATAAAATATATTCTGTTTCAAAATTATCAACTAAAGATAATGCACCTGCAGTTCCTAAGGGTTTTTCTTCATTAATATATTCTATTTGAATGTCTTTAGAACTACCATCTCCAAAGTAATCAACAATTTGTTGTCCAAGGTACTTAACTGAAATATATATTTTTTCAATTCCATATGTTGTCAAGCGATTAATATTATGCTCAATGATTGGTTTTCCTGCTAAAGGCAACATAGGTTTAGGTACACTATCTGTCAATGGTCGCAATCTTTCTCCTCGCCCTCCGGCCATTATCATACATTCAAGAGGTAGTATGTTTTTCCTGCTTTGAAGATTATATACTTTTACAATTTCCATATTGTTATTAAGTACAGGTAGCAATTTTATTTCTTTATTTCTAATCTCTTTAATTTCATTTACTGTATAGTCTTCTCCAATGTAATGAAATTTAGTTGTCATAAATTTACTAACCGTATCACTAAGTGATAAACCATTAATAAATCCTCTTCTGAAATCCCCATCAGTTACTGTACCAACCATTTTACAATTGTTGTTAACAACAAATAATGTTAAACTGGAATGTCCTTCATTAAGTTTTCTTAAAGCTTCTATTACCGATGAGCCCTCACCAATAATGCTGGTTGAATAGTTTTTCATCTTAAATGGTATAAAATCTTTTTTGGATAAGGTTATTTAGCTCAAAATTTTTGATTACAGAAAAAATCTCATTAGCAGTATTGTCCTTTTGATAGGGATTTGAATACTTTTTACATTCATTTTTAAAGTCAGGAGATATTACTTTTAATAGATTTTCCTTAATATCTTCAAATTTTGCATCACAATCGACTACGGTTTTAGCTTTTACCCTTCCCTGCTGACGACTCCCGATATTTAGCGTAGGGATGCCGAATGAAGGAACTTCAATCAGTCCGCTGGATGAATTTCCGACAACAGCTGTAACATATTGTAAAGCCGATAAATATCTGAGTTTCCCCAATGATGTAAAAGCTATTGAATTATTTTTATTGTTTTCAACAAACTGATGAATCATCTGAATAATAATCCGGCCACCGGTATCTGCATTGGGCAAGGTAAATATTATTCTCAGATTATCTATTGTTGAAAGCGCCTTCAGCAAAATTTGCGTTTGTTCTTCAGCCGTATTCTTTTCAAGAGTTACCGGATGAAAAGTTAGCAATACACAGTTTTCGCCAAATTCAAAATTGAGTGATTTTTCAAGTTCCTCTTTGGAAAGAAGCTGGAGTTGTTTAATATTATCAATACCGATAGCACCGACATTAAATACACAGTCAGGGTTTTCACCCAATTGAATTACCCTTTTTTTATATTTTTCTGTAGAAGTAAAATGAAGATGACTCATTTTGGTGATGGCATGCCTGATGGCATCGTCATAAGCACCTTCAGTAATTTCACCCCCATGTAAATGTGCAACCGGAATTTTATAAAATAAGGCAGCTGTTACTGCTGCCAGTATTTCAAAGCGATCGCCCAATACTACTAATAAGTCAGGTTTCAGGTCTTCGTAAGCATCTGCAAAACCAATTGTTGCTAATCCTACAGATTTGGTGGTAGCATTGGCCGTATCAGATGATAAAAGCATTTGTACTTTTTTATCAATTTTAAAACCATCTGCTTCAATTTCTTTATAGGTTAAACCGAATTCAGGTGATAAATGCATATTGGTAGCAATAATCTGAAGACATAATGCGGCATCATTGTCAATCATTTTCATCAAACGGCTCAATAATCCATATTCAGCCCTGCTTCCGGTAACTATGCATATTTTTCTCATATCAGATCATCCTCTTTATATGATTTAACTGCTTTACTACCTATTATTTCATACCATCTCATCGGAGAAATTCCATTACCGGGACGTTTAATACATATATTATTTTCAGTGAAGGTTTCACCTTCTTCAATATCCCTCGAGGCGACTATACTTTTGCGTGCAATTTTAATGTTTTTCTGTTCACTTACTGAAATTTGTTTTATTCCGCTGCCTAAGGCTTTTTCGATATTTCTTATTGAATGAACCATATTCACCAATTCAAAGGGTTCTAAACTCGCTTTATGGTCAGGCCCCTCCATGGTTTTATCCAGTGTGAAATGTTTTTCTATAACACTTGCACCCATGGCTACAGCAGCAATTGGAACTTCAATACCATTAGTATGATCGGAGTACCCATATTTTACATTAAATGCATTCCCTATTGTAATCATTGCCTTTAAGTTAACATCTTCCATTGGAGTAGGATATTCAGTATTCGCATGCAAAATTATAATTTTATTTTTATCTGTGCCATAAAAACACAAAATTTCTATTGCTTTTTCAATATCACCCAGATTTGACATACCCGTAGATAAAATAATCTGCTTATTTAATTTTGCTATTTTTTCAAGATAAGGCAAATTAGTTATTTCACCCGAAGGGATTTTAAAGATATTAATTCCTAATTTATGCAATAAATCAATACTTTCCAAATCAAATGGAGTTGAAAGAAATAAGATTCCCTTTAATTTGCAATAATCAATAAGAATATGATGTGAATCTAAATCCAGTTCAAGTTTTTTAATCATCTCAAATTGTGATTCTTTACCGGATGTCATTTCTTTTTGATAATCTGCTTTTTCAGCAGCCTTACTAAGCAGTTTTTCTGCTTTAAACGTCTGAAATTTAACGGCATCAGCACCTGCATTAACAGCAACATCAATTAACTGTTTAGCCAGTTCAATGCTTCCGTTGTGATTAACACCTGCTTCTGCAATAATAAAAGTCTTCATATTATTTAACTTTTCTTGCCGGATTTCCAACCCAGCATTCGTTATCAGCTACATTTTTTAAAACTACTGAACCTGCACCGATTATTACATTATTTCCGATTGTAATACCTTGTTTAATTGTTGCATTAGCTCCAATAAAAGCACTTTCTCCAACATTGACATTACCAGCTAAAACTGCACCGGGTGCTATATGTGAGAAATCACCAACACTACACTCGTGTTCAATAATAGAAGCTGTATTAATAATTACACCTTTGCCAATTTTAACAAAAGGGTTAATGCAACTACCCTGACATACTAAGGTACCAATATCTATCTCAACATTATCAGAAATATTTGCTTTTGGGCTTATTACAGTTGGAATTAATTGGTACTTTTCTAAAAGATAATTTATTATTCTTTTTCTTATATTATTATCACCAATAGCAGGAAATACCAAAATATCATTTGCATTTTTTGAAAAATCAAAATCTTTCTCATAGCCAAGATATTTTAAATGTAATGGATTATTATTTGCAATTCCTTTTTCAAAATAGCCAATTATAGTATAACCTGATTGTTGCAATGTATCAGCAACAACAAAAGCATGCCCGGAATATCCTATTATTGCTACCTTATTCATTAATTAACACTACTTGGGATATTTACTACTCTTTCTTCTAACCAAATTGAATTAGATAAATCACCACACTGGCAATCTTTAAACATTACCAACTTATTCATCAGTTGCCATACCGGACGACACATCACACCATTTTCATTGGAATATTTTAAGAATTTATCTCTTTCTTCTTTGTTTTTTAGGATTATTACATTTAACCAGTAGTTGGAGATTGAGTCTTTAGGTTCTTTGAAGAAGTCGATACCATAATCTTTTGTTGTTGAATTGTTTAGTTGTTGAAGCTTAGAGATGAAAGATTCATATTGTTTTGCAATATTTCGTTTAGAAAGAAGGAATTCAGGTAATTGCTCCATTTGTGCACATCCTATAGCTGCATTAATATTGGGCATGCGGTAGTTATATCCGATTTTGTCATGAACAAACTCCCAGGCATGAGGTACTTTTGCTTGTGTAGTCAGGTGTTTAGCATATTTACCTAATTCTTCATCCTGAAATAATAACATTCCACCACCACCGGTAGTTATGGTTTTATTACCATTAAAGCTTAAAACGCCTATTTTTGCAAAAGTACCCGTATGTTTTCCTTTATAAAAACTACCCATACTCTCTGCTGCATCTTCAATAAGTTCAATATGATATTCTTTGCAAATCTCAACAATTTTATCAATTTTGCAAGGATGCCCGAAAGTATGCATTGGTACACAGGCTTTAATACGACGTCCGGATGTCTTGTTAATACATTCTTGTTGTTGCGTCGTTGGGTTGTTTTGTTGAAATGTATTTTCTTCCAGAAACGTCCTTAAACTTACAGGTGACATACCTAAAGTATCTAAATCCACATCTACAAAAACCGGATGAGCACCTATATAACTAATTGCATTACAAGTTGCAATAAAAGTTAAAGCTTGAGTAATTACTTCATCCTCTTTTTCTATACCTAACATAAGCATAGCTAAATGAAGAGCATTGGTTCCATTAACACAAACAACTGCTTTTTTTGTTCCTGTAGATTCTTCAACCATTTTTTCAAAACGATCTACAAATTTACCAACACTTGAAACAAAAGTGGTATCAATACATTCTTCCAGGTATTTTTTTTCATTACCATTAAAAACGGGTGCATGCAAAGGAATAAAGCCTTCTGGTTTTTGGTATAAGTTTCTGATAAAATCAATAATTTCTTTAAATTGGTTTTCCATTTTATAAATTATAAATTCCGGTTTTGTATTTTTTTAAATTTTCAGATTTATTGAACCAAATACAGGTTTCTTCCATTCCTTTTTCAATATTATAATTTGGTTGAAATCCTGTAAGTTCTTTAATTAAAGAATTATCACCCCATAATCTAAATACTTCTGAATTTTCTGGTCTGATACGTTGTTCATCGATAATAAATTGAACATCAGATTTCATAATTTCTTTAATCAGATTTAGCGTATCAGCCATAGATATTTCATAATTTGATGAAATATTTACTTCTTTTCCTATACTTTCATCACATTCTGCTAAAGCCAGAAATCCTCTTGCAGTATCTTTAACAAAGTTAAAATCACGTGTAGGTGTTAAATCACCCAATTTTATTTCTTTCATCCCACTGGCAATTTGAGAAATAATTGTTGGAATAATAGCTCTTGCAGATTGACGAGGGCCATACGTATTAAAAGGTCTGGCAATGGTAACCGGTAATTCAAAAGCATTGTAAAAA
>CAILUD010000022.1 GCA_903837285.1 uncultured Bacteroidota bacterium
TAAACTTACAATAAATGTCAAGCAAATAATTGATTTGCAAAATTCTACGCTATCCATTTATAATATTCAAGGACAACTACTTCTGCAAGAAGCTATTAAGCAACCGCAAATAGACATTAACATCAGCAACTTAGCCAAAGGGATTTATATAGTAAAAGTAATTAATGAAAATGAAGTTAAAATGCAAAATTTATTAAACAATAATAACTCTATATATAAAACGATATTAATGCATTAGGCAAAAAACATTTTTTAAAAGGAGGTTTTTATGAAAAAAACAATTTTACTTTTCGCAACATTAAACTTTTTATACTTACTATCTTATGCACAAGCTCCAAACTGGCTATGGGCAAAAAGTGCAGGGGGAACGGATTTTGATTTTACATATTCAGTTGCAGTGGATATTTCCAGAAATACTTATATAGCAGGATTTTTTTCAAGTTTATCCACTAGCTTTGACACTACTACTTTGACAAATGTGGGGGTAAGGGATATGTTTCTGACAAAATTTGATTCCGTCGGTAATGTGGTTTGGGCAAAAAGTGCCGGAGGAACAGATGTTGATGAAATGAGGTCTGTTGCGGTGGATGCTAACGGAAATATTTATGTGACAGGATGGTTTAAGAGTTCCTCTATTGTTTTTGGTGCCACTACTTTGACGAATGCTGGAGATGGAGATATGTTTCTTGCGAAATACGATGCTCTCGGCAATGTGGTTTGGGCAAAAAGTACAGGGGGGCCGAATACTGATATAGGAAGTTCTGTTGCATTGGATGTTTTGGGGAATACATATGTTGTAGGATTTTTTTCAAGTTCCACTATTAATTTTGGCACCACTACTTTGACGAATGAAGGTGATTATGATATGTTTCTTGTAAAATATGATGCCGCAGGTAATGTGGTTTGGGCAAAAAGAGCTGGTGGATCGGGTTTAGATGGAGCACTTTCCTTTGCATTGGATAAAAACGGGAATACTTATGTGGCAGGATATTATGAAAGTCCTACCCTTACTTTTGGTTCCACGACAATAACGAATGCGGGTTCCGGGGATATTTTTCTTGTTAAATACAATTCCAGTGGAAATGTAGTTTGGGCAAAAAGTGCAGGTGGAACGGGATTAGATGAATCTATGTCTATTGCAGTTGATGCTTCAGGGAATACTTATTTGGCAGGCTATTTTTCAAGTTTTTCCCTGAACTTTGGCTCCACTACTTTGACGAGTTTAGGTAATGAAGATGTTTTTCTTGCAAAATACGATGCCAATGGAAATGTAGTTTGGGCAAAAAAAGCGGGCGGAACGTATGATGATAGAACGAATTCCGTTGCGGTGGATGCTTCAGGCAATTCTTATGTTGCAGGATATTTTTCAAGTTCCAACATAACCTTTGGCTCCCTTACTTTGACAAATGCCGGTGGAGATGATCTATTTATTGCGAAATACAATACTGCCGGTAATGTGGTTTGGGCAAAAAGTGCAGGTAGTTTATATGGTGATTATGCACAATCATTTACAGTAGATGGTTTTGGTGATATTTATATTACAGGAACATTTTGTACTGACACTTTGATTTTTGGTTCTACTACATTAACGAGTGCGGGAGCTTGTGATATATATCTTGCTAAATTAAATAATGACGTTGGAATAAATGAATTCCATAAGCCATTAAATATTTCAGTTTATCCAATTCCTGCCTCCGATAAACTTACAATAGATATTCAGGAAATAAATGAATTCCATAAAGCAACAGTTTCATTTTATGATATTCAAGGACAGCTACTTCTGCAACAAACCATAAAACAATCACAAATAGAAATTAACATAAGTAGTTTTGCAAAAGGGGTTTATATTATAAAAGTTCATAATGATAACAATATCATGGTTTCAAAATTTATTAAAGAATAATTTAAAACAATAACCAATGAAAAAGTTTACTTTTTTAGTAATTGCATTGTTCATGTTAACAATCAATTATACGAAAGCACAGTATAGAAATCCTTTTATACTAAATCATTGTAAAAATGATTATAGTTTTTCAAACAGGAAATCCTCAAATCAGATAATTCCAATTTCTCAAACAAAACATAGATTAAAATCGACTAATTCTATTATTTGGAATTTTGATACTATTGTAACTTTTGACACAAACAACATTCCATATCAAAGAATTACCCAAACATTTTATAATTCAGGGAATTTACATACTCAAGTATTTGAAGACTGGCAAAATAATGCCTGGGTATATTATTTGAAACATACTTATTCATATAATATCAATGGGAAAATTCTTACTGATTTATTTGAAATATGGCAGAATAATGTCTGGGAGATTAATACTAAAATTACTTCTACTTATGATGCCAATGGCAATAAAATTAATGATTTAGAAGAATTATGGTATAACAATATATGGTCAAATAGGAGTAAAGATACATACACTTATGATACCAATGGAAATTTAATTACCCAATTACATGAATTATGGCAAGGCAATGTATGGATAAATGAATTCAAAGTTACTTTTACATACGATGCAAATGGAAATGAACTTATTTATACCGAATTTGTGTGGCAATACAATGCTTGGGTTAATGTTATTAAATTCACATATACTTATGATGCCAATGGTAATAATTTAACTTGGTTACAAGAAGACTTTCAATACAATAAATTGTATAGATATAGCTATACTTATGATGCCAATGGAGATAAACTAACTGAATTACAAGAAGAAAATCAAAACAATGTATGGTATATTTATTGCAGAAATACATATACTTACAATTCAAACCATGATCAACTTTCAGGATTGCTGCAATATTGGGAAAATACCTGGGTAAATGGTGGTAAAACCACCTTTACTTATGATATCAGTGGAAATAGACTTAGTGAATTTCATCAATATTGGCAAAATAATACATGGCTAAATAGTAACAGATATACTTATACTTATGATGCCAATGGAAACTCAATTACTGCAAAGTATGAAATGTGGGTTAATAACAGTTGGGTATTATCAGAAACCTTTCGCATATTAGAAGTATATTCTGCTAAAAATAGAATTTATGAAGTATATAATGCTGCCCGTTATACAGCCCATTTCGTTTATTTTACAAATAGTATTGTTGAAAAGAATAACAATTCTTCATTTTCGATTTATCCAAATCCTGCCACAGATAAACTTACAATAGATATTCAGGAAATAAAAGAATTAAATAATACAACAGTTTCATTTTATAATATACAAGGTAAATTGCTTTTGCAGCAAGCCATAAAACAACCACTAATAGAAATTAATATAAGTAGTTTTGCAAAAGGGGTTTATATTATAAAAGTTTATAATGATAACAATATCATGGTTTCAAAATTTATTAAAGAATAATTTAAAACAATAACCAATGAAAAAGTTTTATATTTTAGTAATTACAATCTTTACAATAAATATATCAAATGCACAATGGACATCGCAAACATCAGGATCATCAACTTATTTAATTTCTGTTTATTTTACTGATACTAATACTGGTTATGTAGTTGGTTGGAATGGAACAATATTAAAAACAACAAATGGAGGTAACACTTGGTCAAATGAAATTTCAGGAACAACAAAAGCATTAATCTCTGTTTTCTTTACTAATTCAGACACAGGATATATTTCTGGTGAAAACGGAACAATTTTAAAAACATCAAATGGTGGCAATTCATGGATAAATCAAACAATTAGTGCTACAAATTCATTAAGATCTATCTATTTTTTAGATAACAATATAGGTTATATAGTTGGGGATGTTGGTAAAATGTTAAAAACTGAAAATGGAGGGACAACGTGGTCAACAATTGATCCTGGAACTACTTATAATTTATTTTCAATTTGCTTTTTAAATTCAAATATTGGCTTTATAGTTGGTACTAAAACAACCAGTAATACTAAAAAATGCAGTATATTAAAAACAATAAATGGAGGAACAAATTGGACAACTATATTTTCAGACACATCTTATTCATTAAATTCAATATTTTTTGCTGATAATAATACAGGATATGTTGTAGGATGGGATGGTAAAATATTAAAAACATCTAACGGTGGCACAACCTGGTCTAAACTAAATTGTGGATTTATCAATGGTCTAAGTTCTGTATATTTCACAGATGCGAATGTTGGTTATATTCTTGGTTCAGATACTAGCAATAATGGTATAATACTAAAAACTACTGATGGAGGTGTAAAATGGACAAATCAGTTCTTATTAACTTCTTCTATATTTAATTCAGTTTTTTTTATTAATACAACAATAGGATATGCGGTTGGAAATAATGGCAGTATTTTAAAAACAACCAATGGTGGTGGAGTTGAAATCTCAGACTTAAAAAGAGTACAAGATTACTTTAAAATTTTTCCAAATCCTACTTCAGATAAATTATCCATTGATTTGCAAGCTATTAAAGATTTGCAAAACACAACGATTACTATTTATAATATGCAAGGGCAGCTGCTTCTGCAAGAATCCATAAAACAACCATTGTCAGAACTTAATATAAGCAGTTTAGTCAAAGGGGTTTATGTATTAAAAGCAATAACAGGCAATGAAGTTACAATGCAGAAATTAATTAAACAATAAAAAACAAATATCATGAAAAAGTTTTATATTTTATTAATTGCTATCTTTACTATAAATGTATCGAATGCACAATGGCAGCCGGTTAATAATGGTCTTTATGGTGGTACGGTAACGTCAATGGCCATTAGCGGAACAAAGATAATTGCAGCAAGCATGTTTGGAGGTATGTTTTTCTCTACAAACAATGGTGCAAGCTGGACTCCAGTAAATTCAAGTCTATCGAATATGTTTTTAACTTCTTTTACTTTTAATGGAACTAATATCTTTGCCGGAACTTATGGAAATGGAGTTTTTCTATCAACCAACAATGGAGCAAATTGGAATGCTGTAA
>CAILUD010000023.1 GCA_903837285.1 uncultured Bacteroidota bacterium
ACTTCAGTACTCTCAAGAGTTTTTCCAAATCCGGCATTTACCAAAGCAGTTTCAGTTTGTGGACCAAAAAAGCCATCCTGATCAAGCGTTGTTTTGTATAATTTATTAAGCACAGTTTGAATAGCTTTTACTTTAGCACCTTTATCGCCAAGTTTGAAAGGGAAACTATTATTCTCCTTGTAATCTATTCCTATTGGTTTAGGACTGCTTGATTCTCTGACAGTGGTAACAGTTGAACTTTGAGCTTCAGGTTCTTTAGAAAGTCCTAATTTCTTCTTTATCCATTCCCTTTTCCAGAAAACAATTGTTCCAATTACAACGAGCAGAATAATTGCTATGACTTTATTTTTGTTCATCTCTTTAACTTTTTACTTTAAACTTTCCAACTTTCAACTAATAAGTAATTCCTTGTTGCATCAATGTATCCTTTGCTTCTTTCATTTCTGATTCATCAAGTTCATCAGATAACCACATTTTTAAATCTCCGGTAATGTCTGAGCCAAAAGTTCCACCGTCTTTTTTGCGAGTACCAAAACACTTCTGTAAAAAATACCAGTCATCCTGTGTTTTTAGTCTAGTGAAAACATCGAGTAAGGATTCATCTTGCGTTCCGGTTCCATTCATAGCACCTTCAAGAGTGGAACACATGGAAAAATACTCAGTTCTGTCGTAAGTGAGTTTATTTACATCATATTTGAGTTTTGTTACATCGTTATGAAAGATCTTACGAATACCATCTCTGATACGACCACCAAAAAGCAAAATAAGAACAACAATCAAAATAATGATAGTTGCCCTACGCTTATTAACCGGACTTACAGAATTGTATTTCTGACTAACGTAATTTTTTGCCGCTATTAAACCAGTTGCCCACATTTTTTAATTTGCGATTTAGGATTTGCGATTCTTGGATTTACTGATTACTTACTTTACTGATCACTGATTACTTTTTCACTAATTAACTCTTCAACACCTGAAGTACCTGTCTTACATATTTCGGAAGCTTCATCAAAAGCTGAGCTTCTGAAAGATTTTCTCCATCATCAAGCATGTTTTTTACCACTGGTATCAAATCAGGTTTTTCGTGTATCATTTCAACCGTTGACATCAGATCTTCGTGAGAGATTGATTGATTTAAAATCTTTAAAGCATTCAATTTTTGTGAAAGCTCGTTGACATCATTTGCTTCAATAGAGAGGTTCTTATTCAGTTCAGAACCATTTTCATTGATTATAATTTTAAGATTGTACGTTTTCATTTTCCTCGGTATTTTGTTGATTTTCTTGTGAATTATCGGTTTTG
The DNA here is from genome assembly GCA_903837285.1 of uncultured Bacteroidota bacterium. GTDB lineage: Bacteria > Bacteroidota > Bacteroidia > Bacteroidales > GWA2-32-17 > GWA2-32-17. The sequence goes on from CAILUD010000023.1 coordinate 1,303, forward strand.
TTTTCCTTTATGATTTCGTCATCCTCTTCCGGCATAAGAACATCCATTAATGCATATTTCTGTTCCGGATTCAAATTCTTTACAACAGACATTAAAGTTTCAAAAGCATCAGTGCTTTCGTTATTTGTTTCAGTTTTTTCTTCTTTATTCTGTACGTTGTTCTCAGTAAATCCTTCATCATCGAAAGCAGTTGATTTGCTTGAACCTCCTTTTAGGTTTTCTGCTTTCTCAGATTTTTCGGTTTTGTCCTTTTTTTTTGAATCCAGATTATCTAAACCAAAAGCAGTTTTACCAAGTTCGAGCAGGCCACTGGCAATTGTCTTAGTGTAATCCTTTACTGTTCCCAATCCTTCAACTCGTCTTTCTTCAAAAGCATTAATTTCATCGTGTAATTGCTGTTCTTTTGCAGCCACTTCTTTTTCCCTTAATTCGAGTTTATACAACTCCATTTTGGTTTCCAGATCTGCCAGACGTTTAATAGACTCAACTTCACGTTTTGCAGATAATTCTTCATATTCTGCTTTTATTGAACGAGCAGCATCAGTAACATTTCTGTCAATGATACCTTGTAAATCGCTTATAGAAAATCCTTGCATTCCGTTATTCATCATTGGTCTTTGCATATTTCCCATAAAACCTAAAGGAATCATTTGTTCGTTGCCCGATGGATAAGGCTGTGGAAATCCCATTCCCAATGGAGCACCAAGATCATTGCCTTTAAA
>CAILUD010000024.1 GCA_903837285.1 uncultured Bacteroidota bacterium
ATAGTTTTTAAATACTGATTATGTGACTATTATGATATAAATAAGTTTACTGTTAAGGGCTATTCAAAAGATGTTTAATTATGTAAATAGAATAGCATAAAAAGATGCAATTTACTCTGATTACATTTGTAATACAAGCCTTAGTTTACATTTGTAATATGACAATAAATTTGCATATGTAAACAGTGCTAAAAAATATTTGAAACTATAATATTGCATTAGAGCTCCAAAATCAGACTCACTGATATCTCGGTTCATTTTTTTTACTGCTCCTCTCCTACGCTTTTAAAAGTTTAAATTTGGATGTCGTTAAACTCTTTTTATTAAAAATCTGAACAAATCATTTACTTTTACAAAAAGTCAAATTATGCAATCCATTAAAGATATTTTCAGAATTGGTAATGGTCCATCAAGTAGTCATACTATGGGACCACTTAGAGCTACCAGAATTTTTAAAGAGAAACATACTAATGCTTCAAGTTTTAGAGTTACATTATACGGAAGTCTTGCAGCTACTGGAAAAGGTCACTTTACAGATACTGCAATTATAAATGAATTTAAACCTGTTTCAACAGAAATAATTTGGAGGCCAAAAGAGTTTTTGCCAGAACATCCTAACGGATTAACCTTTGAAGCTATTGATAGTAATGGTAATACTTTAGATTCTTGGACAACTTTCAGTATTGGTGGAGGTGCATTATGGGAAGATAACTTAAATTCTCCTACTCAAGTTTATCCTCACAAAAATATGCATGAGATATTACACTACTTAAATAATAGCGGAAAAACTTATTGGGAATATGTAGAGGAATTTGAAGGCCCTGAGATTTGGATATATTTAACCGAAGTATGGGAAGCCATGAAAAATTCGATTCATAATGGCTTAGAAAACGATGGTGTTATACCTGGAGCCCTTCACCTATCAAGAAAAGCGGCACTTTACAATACACGTTCACAGGGTTTCAGTGGAAGCTTAAAACGCAAAACTTTACTTTTTTCTTATGCTTTGGCTGTATCTGAAGAAAATGCATCGTGCGGAAAAGTAGTTACCGCTCCTACCTGTGGTTCATGTGGAGTATTGCCAGCAGTTTTGTATCATATTTCAAAAGATTATGAAATGGCTGATAATAAAATATTAAAAGCTTTGGCAACAGCTGGAATATTTGGGAACGTTATTAAAACAAATGGCTCAATATCTGGTGCCGAAGTTGGTTGTCAGGGCGAAATTGGTTCTGCATGCGCTATGGCAGCTGCAGCTGCTACAAAATTATTTGGAGGAACACCACCGCAAATTGAATATGCAGCCGAAATGGGTTTGGAACATCACCTTGGTTTAACATGCGATCCTATTGGTGGTTTTGTGCAAATTCCTTGTATAGAAAGAAACGCCTTTGCAGCCACACGTGCACTTGATGCATCAGCATTTGCGATACTTTCAGATGGACACCATTATATAAGTTTTGATAAAGTAATAGAAACAATGTTGCAAACCGGGCACGATTTACCTAGCCTTTATAAAGAAACTTCAATAGGTGGTTTAGCTGCTATTGTTAAAGAAAAAGATGAAGATTAAAATTCTAATCTTCTTCTTTTAACTCATCAGGTAGATAATGTAAAAAGGTATCGCCACGTAATCCAAGACGTATTGTTTCTAATGATATTACTTCGTTTGGAGCAATGTTACCAAGATTAACATCTGCACCCAACAATTTAACAAACCAAACTTGTTGTGCTTTGTTAGGAGCTTCCCATAAAATAGAATTTTCGGGAACATTTTCAAGTATTTTATTTATAAGAACAACATGTGCATTTCCATTTGATTTAAAAATGCCTACATTTCCACTTTCGCGAGCTTCGGCAATAACATTAACAGAACCTGCAGCAAGTTCATTTTTCATCATCTTAATCCATTTATTTGGAGCAATGATAATACCTGCATCTTTTGTTCCTACTTCAGATATTACTGTAAATTCCTGTGAAAGTTTTCGAATATACTCACATTTAACATCGTGCTCCATATGCATAGAACCATCAGAAACTTCGACTAAATCAACATTATGAGTTGAAACATATTTTCTGAAATCATCATACATATTTCTTACTACAAAAGCTTCGAAAAGTGTACCTCCAAAGTATGGTCTGATGTTATTTTGTTGAAATAATTTTATTTTTTCTTTAACATTTTTTGAAACTAAAGATGTTCCAAAACCTAATTTTAAAAAATCAATTAAATGTCCCGAAGAATCACAAAGATTTTCAGCTTCCTGCATGCTTAATCCTTTGTCCATAACCATTGTTAACCCTTTTTTGCGGGGTTTTTCATCACGTTCGGGAATGTATGGTAATTTGTAATTCATTTTTTTAATTTTTTGTTCGGCAAATCTAATAAGCCTTTAAATCCAGCAAAATCTTTTGCATCCGGAAAAATCTTTAAAAAATCAACTATTAAAGCAGAATCAACTTCTATTGCTTGTCTTAAGTATTCTGCTGCTTTCTGATTTTTATCTTTTGAAATATAAAGTCCTGCAAGTCTATATAAAACTGGCGCTTTTTCTTCAATAGAAAAATAACCATCTTCTAGTACATCAATCGATTTTTTAAAATCTCCAAGAGCTTGATATAACTCAGATTGCAATAATATATAATCTACTTCTTCGGGTGCTACTTTTATAGCAATTTCAATATGTGGTAATGCTTCAGAAAACATTCCTGTTTTAAGATACAGTTCTGCTAACGAATATTGTGCTTCTGGATTTTCAGCATCAATTAAAACAGAATTTGTAAGACATACTAGACTTTCTGCATAATCTTCGAGATACATTTTAATAACACCTTTACCTAGCCATGCATCTGAATGATTTTTATCTTTTTCAATTGTTAAATCGTAATATTTTATTGCAGTTTCCAATTTATCCAATTTTTCGAAGCACTCGCCAATATAATAATATACATCAGCAAAATCGGTATCGTAATTTAAATACTCTTTATATATTTCTACTGCTTCAGTATATTTTTCGAGTGAAAGATACAGGTTTGCTTTAGCTAAATATGCACTTAAATATTCCGGATCAATTGCAAGAGCGTAATCAAAAGCTTCTATTGCTTTTGCTGTATTGTTAATTTTAATATAAATAAGTCCTAAATTGTACCAGTTAAACTCTAAGAAAGGATCAATATCGATACATTTCAAATAAAATTCAATACATTTATTAAAGTTAGAAACACCATCATAACAATAAGCAATTTCTGCTAATGATTCTAAATTTTTTGGGTTTACATCAATTGATTTATTAAGATATTTAATTGCAAGTGCAAATCTATTTGTATGCCCTAAGTGAAAACCAATAGAGAAAAGTATTTCATCTTTTTTAATTTCCTCAGGAATAAAATTAATACATTCTTCAAATTTTCTAATAGCTTCTTTGGTATTGTTAAGATTTAAATATGTTATTCCTAACAATAAAAAAATTTCAAAATTTTCTGAATCATGTAGCAAAGCATTTTTTAATTCTGAAAGTGCTTCAACCGGTTTTCCTTTATCTAATAAAAGCTGAGCTTTTTTCAGTTTTATTTCAGGAGAAGATGGGAAAAGTCCGGATGCAATATTTGTAGCTTCAAATGCACTAGAAAATTTATTTTGCTCTACATAAAACTCTATAATAGACTCAAAATCATCAACGTCAAAAAAGAATGGTTTTTTCTTTCGCAACAAATCTTCGTAGCGATTAACAATCTCCTCACGATTTTTTTCTTCAAAAAATCTATCGTTATCTTCAAACATATTTTTTCTTCTTTCAACATCAAAATTACAAAAAAAAAATGAAGAAAAATAAATCAAATTTAAAATTCAAAATTTTCGTTGTTCATTTTTGTAGAAAACAATTGACGTTTTTTGAATTAACATTTTTGAATAGTACTAAATATCAAATGTTAATAAAGTCGATAAAGTTTAAGTGTAAAATATTGTATGAATATGTGTTATGAAGATGTATTGTTATATAATGTTAGTTGAAAAATACTATTATTTATTTTTTTTGATAGTCATCTACTTATCATTTTTAATGTAAAATTGTATCAAATATTCATGAAAAAAAATTCTATCGAAGTTTAATTAAAACTATGGAAAGCAATTCATTAAGCGAAGCACTGATACATGACACCGAGGTAAACAAGGAAGAAGAACCTCCGAGTCTGGTTGCTAAATATCATATAAACAGACATAAAGTAATTGATTCTCTTCTGCATACAACAGAAGCGAAAACTACTTCTGCTTTTAGAAAAGAATATTTACCTGGCGTATCAGATGAAGAATGGAACGATTGGCATTGGCAGATAAGAAATAGTTTCAGATATTTTAGCCAACTTGAAAAATTCTTTAAAATAAAACTTCCAGAAACTCACGAATCTATTAATAAAGATTCTTTGCCTTTAAGAATAACACCTTATTATGCTAGTCTTATAGATTTTTCAGATGCAAATGATCCTTTATATAGAAGTGTAGTTCCATCTGCAAATGAATATAAAATTTTTCCTGGCGAATCTTCAGATCCCCTACACGAGAACAATAGCAGCCCTGTTCCAAATCTTGTTCATCGATATCCCGATAGAGCATTATTTCTTGTAACAGGCTTTTGTAGCACTTATTGCAGATATTGTACACGTTCGCATATGGTTGCTAAAAAGGACAAATCGCATTTTAGCTTAAATGATTTTGAACCTGCATTTGAATATTTAGAAAACCATCCTGAAGTGCGTGATGTATTGCTTTCGGGCGGTGATCCATTTACTTTACCACAAGACAGACTAGAATATATCTTACAAAGATTACGTTCAATTAAACATATTCAAATTATTCGTATTGGAACAAAAGTTCCTGCTGTACTTCCTCAAAGAATTACTCAGGAGTTTGTTGATATGTTAAAACAATATCATCCATTATTTGTAAGTATTCATTTTACTCATCCTTCTGAATTAACACCTGAAGTTGAGCAAGCAACAAGGCTTTTAGCTAATGCTGGAATTCCTTTGGGAAGTCAGACAGTATTATTAAAAGATATTAATGATGATGTTACAACAATGAAGAATTTAATGCATGGATTATTAAAATGCCGTGTTCGTCCATATTATTTATATCAATGCGATCCTATTTTAGGCTCCGGACATTTCAGAACAACAGTCAAGAAAGGATTGGAAATTATTAAAGGATTACGTGGATTTACTTCAGGATATGCAATTCCAACTTATGTTGTAGATGCACCTGGTGGAGGAGGTAAAATTCCATTATTACCAGATTATGTTACTTCGCATAATAAGAAAGGACTAAAACTTAAAAATTACGAAGGAAAAACATATCTTTATCCTGATTACATTGAAGAATAATAAATTTTAAATATGCTTGTCGGGATAACATACGACCTTCGTGACGAATATCTGAAAGAAGGTTTTACCGAAGAAGAAACTGCCGAATTTGATAAAGAAGAAACTATTGAAGGTATTGAAAATGCTTTGATAAAAGCTGGTTTCAAAACCGAAAGAATTGGTCATGTTCGTAACCTTGCAAAACTTCTTGTTGAAGGAAAAAAATGGGATATTGTTTTTAATATTTCCGAAGGAATGTATGGACTAGCACGTGAAGCCCAGGTGCCTTGTTTGCTTGATGCATATAATATTCCTTATGTTTTTTCTGATGGACTCGTTCTTGCACTTTCATTGCACAAAGGTCTTACAAAGCGTGTTATAAGAGATGCAGGATTAGCTACACCAGATTTTGCAATTGTTGAAACAATAGGCGATGTTGATGATATTAAATTAAAATATCCACTCTTTGCAAAACCAGTAGCCGAAGGAACCGGGAAAGGAATTTCAGGATTGTCTAAAATAACTTCAAAAGAAGAATTAAAAGAAACTTGTAAAATGCTTCTTAAAAAATTTAATCAACCTGTTTTGGTTGAAAGATTTTTGCCGGGAAGAGAATTTACTGTGGGAGTTGTTGGAACAGGAAAAGACACAAGAGCAGTTGGTATAATGGAAGTTGTTTTTAAGAAAACCGAGAAAACAAAAATTTACAGTCTCGAAAATAAAGAGAACTATCACGAAGTAATTGATTATTCTGTTCCGGAAGAAGAAATTACTAAACTTTGTTACGAATTAACAGAAAAATGCTGGCAGGTGCTTGGTTGTCGCGATGGTGGCCGTGTTGACTTAAGAATGGACGATACTGGAATCTTAAATTTTATTGAAGTAAATCCTTTAGCTGGTTTAAATCCTGTTCATTCTGATTTACCCATTTTATGTCGTTTTGCAGGAACAAGTTACCAGAAATTAATTGAAATGATTATGGATTCAGCTATTCAAAGATTAAAAAAATGAGAAAAATTGAAAAGATTGCAATAGTTTATAATGAAGTGCAGCAAAATGCTGGACCCGATGAACTAGATATTTTAGATCAGGTTGAATTGGCTGAAAACAGTTTGCACGAATTAGGTTATAAAACTTGTAAAATAACTGTAAACCTAGATTTAACTCAGTTAAAAAAATCTTTATTAGAAGAAAAACCTGATTTAATTTTTAATCTTGTTGAGAGCATAAATAATCATGGTGAATTGTTATACTTTGCTCCTGCTCTATATAATAATTTAAAAATTCCATATACAGGTGTTAATACTGAAGGCTTATTTATCACAACAAATAAACCTCTTGCAAAGCACTGGATGCGCAGTAACAATATACCAACAGCCGATTGGTTTGAGCTTTATGAAACAGATAAATTAGATAAAAACAAAACATACCTTGTAAAACCAAAATTAGAAGATGGTTCAATGGGATTTGATGATGATTTAGTTTTTAAAGGTGCCGATGTTAACAAATTTGAGAAAATTAAAACATTAAGTCCTTTCCATTTTTTTATTGAAGAATATATTGAAGGTCGTGAGTTTAATATTTCAGTACTTGGTGGCGATAAAGGTCCGGAAGTACTTCCTGTTCCAGAAATGAATTTTCATAATTATCCTGAAGGAAAGCCAAAAATTATGGGATTCCGTGCAAAATGGGAAGAAAATAGTTTCGAATACGATAATACTTCACGCAGTTTTATTGATGAAGAATCGGAAAAGGATTTAGTAAATTTACTTAAGAAGATTTGTATTGATTGCTGGAATGTATTTCAATTGACAGGTTTTGTAAGAGTAGATTTTAGAATAGATAAAGATGGAAACCCATTTGTTCTAGAAGTAAATGCAAATCCATGTATAACACCAGGCAGCGGATTTTATAGTGCATGCGAGAAAAAGGGATATAGTTTTTCATATGCAGTAACAAGAATGATTGAAGATACAGTAAGATATTTAACAAATTAAAGAATATGAACATAACATTTCGCACAGAGCTTAGAGAGTCAGATTTAACTGATATTCAGAATATTGTTGAGTCAACTGGTTTCTTCTACGATTTTGAAATTCCTGTTGCTGTTGATTTAGCCAGAGAAGCTTTAACTCACGGTCAGGAAAAAACTGAATATTTTTTCTTGTTTCTTGAAGTTGATGGCAAAACTGTAGCTTATTCATGTTATGGACCTATTGCATGTACAATTGGTAGCTTTGATTTGTATTGGATTGCAACGCATAATGATTTTAGAGGTAAAGGTGTGGGTAAAAAATTATTAGAAAAAACTCACGAAGCAATTAAAGCCAGAGGTGGAAAACTTGTGATTGCCGAAACATCAGGAACCGAAAAATATCTTCCAACAAGAATGTATTATGATAAAGTTGGATATAAAGCTGAGGCAATTATTAAAGATTTTTATCAACCTGGCGACGATAAATTTATGTACGTTTTCAGATTATAGTATTATGCTGTCAGGTCTTTCGACCTGACTTATTCTATACGTCATTGCGGCCTCGAGCCGCAATCTCATTTTATTATGTCATTGCGGGCTTGAACAGTAATCTCACTAGCCAATGATTTTTTAGTAGTTATTTTTTAATAATACATAACCCTTAAGTAGATTGCGGGTCAAGCCCGCAATGACGGAAAGTGTTTTTATCATTATTGCGGCCCTGAGCCGCAATCTCAATATTTATTTTCCCCCACTAGTTTTTCTAAGCATTATCGGAAATTGTAATGAAGCCCCACCTATTGCAGTTTCACCAAAAACAGTGAATGCTCCAAAAAATCTTAAATCAAAAAAATACGTTTTACTCATTTTAAAACGGAAACCAAGGTTAAATAATGGACCAATATCAGCTGTATTATATCCACCATTTAATAAATATATACCAGGTCCAATAAAAAAACCAATTGGAAAAGAAATTGGATTTTTTTTATTTGGAGGATATGAACCGGCAAGTGCATTGAAATTAAATACCAATTGCCCAACTCTATAACCATAAAGTTTTTTGTCATTTTCTAAAAATGCAAATTGCGAACCTAAGTGTAATTCTGATGAAAAGTTATAATTTTTACTTAATTTTATTACTCTTTTTCTAATACAAAAGTTTAAATGCGGACCGTAGAACGATGCTGCTGTATATTCATTTGACGCTTCTCCATAAGCCATTCCAGGGCTAATAGAAATAACATATTGACCGCTTTTTTTCTTATTGCTTTGAGAATATGCTTGAGTAGTAGTAAAAGCTATCAAAATAAAAATAAAATATTTTACTGATTTCATATAACTAATGGGATTAATTTTATTATAACTAACTAAAATTATAATTATAGTTTTTAACGAATTTTTTATTAATAATGTTTTATTAATTGTAATTTATTTAATAATTTACACTTTCGAAATAAGCCTTAAATACATTTCCGCTTTTTTAATTTTAAGTATCTCACACAAGTAATTTTCACCAAGCGAATAATTCAAACAACTTGAAAAATCGACTACAATCGCACGATTAGTTTTTGAGCTTATAGCTTTTATTACTAAATATTTATCTTTGGTTCTGTGTTTTTCTTTTTGTTTTACTTCTAATAATGTAAAAATATCTTTATCGCCTATTGAATAAATAGGACTTTTTGGCTCTAAAAACACTCTTCCGTTACAATTAATCCTATCTATTCTACATCTTATTTCTTTGCCTATTTTTAAATTATACTCATCATAATATTTAGTTGGGAGTAAATATTTTTTATCAAATTCAGATAAAAGAATATAATATGATTCATCTGGTAGATCGATTATTTTCTCTACCGTAAAATTAAATTCAAATCCTTCTTCCAGAATCATTATTACGCTTTTTTACAAAATTACATTCGTTTTAGTAAAATCGGTGCTTAAATAGCACATTTATCACTATTTTTGATAAAAATAATTGACGTGAATTAACACTGACTTAACTGATAAATAGTTAAACATTATCATTATTTATATAGTTCAGTTTAATTAATTCATCGTCGTATATAAAAAAATCATTCAATGAGGATTATATTGACTTTAACAACATTAGCATTTGCAATAAATATTTGTTTCTCACAAAATATTAAACTTATAACATTCTTTGAAAAATCGAATTTTTTAGAAACCCCTCGCTACGATTCTACCATTGCGTTTTGCAAAGCTTTGGCTAATGAATCTAATTTAATTCATTATTCTTCTTTTGGAGTTAGTCCTGAGGGCAGAGAACTACCTGTATTAATAGCTGATAAAGATAAAATATCCGATCCTGCATTATTAAAAAAATCTGGCAGAACAATTTTATTAATTCAGGCATGTATTCATGCAGGCGAACCTGATGGCAAGGATGCTGGATTTTTACTTTTCAGAGATTTTATTTCTGATAAAAACATTTCAAAATATTTAGAAAATGTATCAATAGTTTTTATTCCAATATTGAATGTTGACGGCCATGAAAGATGGAGTGCATACAACAGAATAAATCAAAACGGTCCAAAGGAAATGGGTTGGAGAACAAATGCAAATAACCTTAATTTAAATCGTGATTATATTAAAGCCGAAGCTCCTGAAACTAAAGCATGGATTGAGTTATTTAATAAAGTTGATCCAGATTTTTTTATTGATTGCCACGTTACCGATGGTGCTGATTATATTTATCCTATTACTTATGGAATTGAAATTAATGGCAATATGGATTCAAATATAACAAAATGGCAAAGAAATACATACCTCCCCGAAATCACTTCGTTAATGGAGAAAGCAAATTCTCCTATTTTTCATTATGTAAGTTTTAGAGAGTGGCATAATATTGAAAGCGGATTAGAAAGCTGGGTTACTCCTCCAATGTTATCAAACGGTTATACTGCAATGGTTAATTGTCCGGGTTTGTTAATTGAATCGCACATGCTTAAAGATTATAAAACAAGAGTGCTTGCAACTAATAAAATGCTTGAATTTACTTTGCAAATTTTAAATGAATCAGGAAAAAAACTAAAAGAATTTAAAAAAGAAGCCGATGTGTATTCTGCATCTGAAGAATTTAGAAAAACCCCATTTCCATTAGATTTTAATTTTACAAATGACAGCACAATGGTTGAATTTAAAGGCATGGAATATACTCAGGAAAAAAGCGATTTAACAGGCGGTACATGGTTTAAATTTGGTAAAACTATTAAGAATTATAAGTTGCCATATTTTAATAACATTAAACCTACTGCATTTGCATATTTGCCTAAATATTACGTTGTTCCTAAACAATTATTATTTGTTGAAGATTTATTAAAAATTCATAACATTAAATACTATAAAACTAAAAATGACACAACCATAATTGCAACAACATATATTTTCAATAATGTTCAATTTAGCGCAACGCCATACGAGGGAAGACAAAGAGTAACTTCTTTTAATGCAGATACAACAAAAATAAAAATGGATTTTGTAAAAGGTTCAATTTTAGTTCCGGTTAATCAGCCTAAATCAAGACTTGTAGCTCATATTTTCGAGCCAATGTCTGATGCATCACTTTTAAAATTCGGATATTTTAATACCATATTTGAGCAGAAAGAATATGGTGAGTCATATGTTCTAGAGCCTCTTGCGCGAGAGATGCTTAAAGACCCTGAAATTAAAAAGCAATACGAAACAGAAGTAAAAAATAATCCAGATTATCCTAAAGATCCTGATGCTGTTTTAAACTGGTTTTACTCACATTCTGAGTATAGAGATAAACTTCAGAATGTTTATCCTATTGGAAAAATATTTTAAAAGATTAATTAAAGAAATTTTACCGAAGTATCATTTCATTTAAGGACTAAAGTCCTTTATGTTTTTGTTATTGTTTTACCACGACCTTAAGGTCGTGGTAAAACAATAAATTTCGAATTGTAAATATCATATTATGTGAATGTTAAAATTTCGTAACGTCAATATGTCATATAATAATTAACGTCAATGCCACAATGTCATTGTTTTGCACTTTGTTTCTGACACATTTTAATTTTTTTTATAATGGAATATTATTTGAAAATCCTCCAGCATAAATCAATTATTAACTTTAAAAATGGAGGACAAAATTATGTTACCAAGATTAAGAACATTTAGCCCAAGTCTAGTTGACAACTTCTTCAACAATGACTTTTTCGACAACTTTATTAGCAACCATGCACCTGTTTTAAAAAGTAGCATGCCTGCAATAAATATTGTTGAATCAAAAGAAAATTTCAGAATTGAAATTGCAAATCCAGGATTAGACAAAGAAGATTTTAAAATAGATCTTCACAACGATTTGCTTACTATTTCTGGAGAAAAGAAGAGCGAGAATGAAGAAAAAGATGAAAAGTATATGCGTAAAGAATTTAATTACACATACTTTAAACGTTCTTTTATACTTCCAGATTCTGCAAATGCAGAAAACATTGAGGCTACTCACAAAAACGGAATTCTTACTGTAACAATTAACAAAAAGGAAGAATCAAAAGAGAAAGAGCCTCGCCAGATTAGTGTAAACTAATAAACAAAACACGTTTAAAAAAGTGCCGTTTTTGAAAAAGAACGGCACTTTTTATTTAACTATATTGTCATGCTGAGTATACGAAGCATCTGTTTTGACAATATGGTACTTTCACTAGATTTCTCATCCGCCGCGGCGGACGTTCGAAATGACAAAATAAAATTTTTTCTAATTTTCAATAATTACCTTTGCATTTCTACAAAATTACTTAATGCTTAAATTATTTAATAAAAATCTTGGTCAGCTTGAAAAGAAAACATTCAGGTTACATTTTATTTATTCAATAATTGAGGGAATTATAGTTGGGGTTTTAGCCTTAAATGAATTTGTATTTGTTAAAAGTCTTAAAGGAAGCGACATTTCTGTTGGTTTACTTTTTCAGTTTTCTGTATTTGTGTTAACTTTTTCAGTTTTGTTAAATGAATGGTCAAAACGAATTAAAAATCAGAAACGCTTTATTATTACTGTTGGATTAATTACAAGACTTCCATTATTTTTACTTTTTCTTTTTCCTGATAATGTCGGTCACATGGCTTCAAATAAGCTTTATCACTTATTTTTTATATTAATTTTTCTAACTTATTATTTAGCAAATCCAATAATTTTTCCAATAATAAATCAATTATTAAAATCGAGTTATCGTCATGAGAAATTTAGTCAATTGTATAGCTATTCTACAATTGCGAACAAAATTGTAATGATGTTAGTAACTTTATTATATGGAATTTTACTTGATCACAACGAAAACGCATACCGATATGTTTTTCCTGTAATTTCAATTTTAGGAATTTGTTCGGTTTGGCTGTTATCTGGAATTAAATCAACAGAAGATTTAAATATTATTCCTTCTCTCCCGCTTTGGCAATCGGTTAAACGTAGCATAAAGAATATGAGATCAAAAATGAAAATAAACAAACCATTTCGTGATTTTGAAGCAGCATTTATGTTTTATGGCTTTGCATTTATGGGAACAGTATCAGTAATAACAATATACTTCGAAAAGGGTTTAGGTTTAAACTATTCAAGTGTTGCATTTTACAAGAACTCATATAATCTGCTGGCAATTATTTTACTTCCACTTTTTGGAAGGCTAATGGGCAAAATTGATCCCAGAAAATTTTCAGCAATTACTTTTGCATCACTATTATTCTATTTGTTATTTATTGCATTAACAACTGTTTTTCCATACTTCTCAGATATTGAAGGAATCAGAATTTACTATACTTTATTTATTGCAATGCTTTTTAATGGCGTGTTTGCTGCAACAATGTCTTTACTATGGAGTATTGGTTCAGTTTATTTTTGCAAGACTGAAGAAGCGTCAGAATATCAATCAATTCACCTAACATTTACCGGACTACGTTCATTTTTTGCTCCGTTATTAGGAGTTTGGATATATTGGCTGGTTGGATTTACAGCTACTTTTTTAACAGGTGTTGTATTACTTGCTATTGCAGTTGGTATATCGCTTAAGAGTCAGAAAAAATACAGTTTATAATTTTTGTTTTTTTGTCATCCTGATCGAAGTGAAGGATCTGCCTACTAGAATAGATTTAGCTTCGCTAGAAATTGTTCTTTATTACACTACGTTTCTCCGCCGCGGCGGACAGAATGACAAAACCATGCTGTCATTCTGAGCAACGCGAAGAATCTACCTACTAGAATAGATTCTTCGTTACACTCAGAATGACAAAAAATGTTATTTTGCAATAAGCTTCTTTAATTTACTCATGTATTCATCGGTATAAAGCCACATACCATAAATATGTTTTCCTTTTATTTCCCATAATTCTTTGGGTTCAGTGGCTTTGTTATATAGCTCTACTCCCATCCAGTATGGTATAACTTCATCTTCGGTGCTATGAATAATTAGTTTGGGTATTGTTATCTCGTTTATTAATGCTGATGCTTTATATTCTGATTTAACAAATAATTCTGCTAATGGCCATAACCAAAATGGTGAGATTGCCGTAGCGATTGCATGATGATTAGTAAATGCTCCTTCAATAACTAAGGCTTTGATTTCTTTTTGATGATCATGAGCTATTTTTACTGCTAAATGCCCGCCAATAGATCTACCTAAAATTATTATTGGAATATTTTTATCTTTTGTTTTTTCTTTTAAATACGCTAAAGCACTTTCTGCATCATCAACTAAATTTTGATGACTTACTTCACCCTGCGAATTACCGAAACCCTGATAATCTATAACAAGTACTTCAAATTTCGCATTTTGCAATTTAGTTAAACTTGAAATTTGATCTGAAATATTTCCCGCATTTCCATGCAATAAAAGAATTGCCCCAAGCACTGAATCTTTTGGAATAACAAAATACCCATCTATTAAATTTCCATTTTTAGAAGCAAAATTCACATGTTCAAAACCTAAACTATCTGCTACTTTCTGGTGAGTAAGTGTTTTATTCGGATAATAGAACATTCTTTCAAACGAACATCCCACCATTATTATAAAAACAATAAAGAAAATAAATATTCGAAACATGTTTTCTCTTTATTATTTAATACGAAAGATATTAATTACAGTTTTATTTTTTTAATATTTTTTGCCAAAACTTTTTAAAGAGATCTAAGGCATAGAATTAATTTTATTTTCTAAATCATTAAACCTTAACGAATCTTTTAGAGGAATAAAAGACATTTCTGAATTCCATCTTGCTTTATCAGAAAAACCCATTTGTACTGCACGATTCAAAGAATCAATAGCAGTTTTGTATTGTTTGTTAATTGCATAATATACTCCGGTAAAAAAAACGACATCAGGATTTGAAGGATCTGCAAGTCTGTATATTTTAATAAATTTTTCAGCCATTAGCGTCTCTCCCGATTTTAATTCCTGGGAAGTAAGCATATAGCCAACCATACTTACATAGTTTATTAACCTAATGTCACGATAATCAGATGGTGTTTTATCTTTTTTAATTAAAGCATTATTAAATAATTTCATCTTTTTATCCCACCATTCCATATCTTTTTCTACAAATGCTTTTTGCAAATCATTTTGTGATTTAGTTTCTGAGGTTAGCGATAAACTTAGAGCTCTATCTGCAGCCTTTGATTCATATCCTCCAAGGTAATTATATATCTGAGCTTTTTCATTAGGAAACTGTTGGTTACTTGATAACAAATCTCTCAATGCTTTAAAAGAAATTGTTTTTTTCCATGAATCGCGAATTGGAATTTTCTTAGTATTACTTATTTCCTTTGTTAAATATTTCTTAATATTTTCGGTCGAACTTGTTTTTGAGTCAAAAGATATTGAAGCAAATGCATATTCCATAATAGAATCAGGTGGCCATTGATGTTTACCCTCAAAATATTTAAAATGTGAGTTTAAAATATTCTGACGGATTATATTTTCTGATTTAAAAATTTCTAAGAAATTAAAATCTGAGAATCCGGCAAACCCTATATATAAAAAGCCAGTAGTTTTTATGTTAATGATATCTGGCACACCAGCACCACAACTTATAACACCTTTAAAAACATTTTCTTGCTGAGCCAGAAAAGCAGCAACCTTTGCGCCTCCGCTAAATCCCATTAAATAAACATGATTAGAGTCTATTGCGGTATTATTCATAACATCTGCAATAATGCAATTTGAATAATACACATAACGCTCTGAAGGCATGTTATTTTGTATGTTGTTAGATGCAGCAAGTACTACTTTATATTTATTGGCAAGATCCTTATATTGTGATGCTGCATGATTTCCAGAAGCATGAGGATCAAAAATTACTATTAAAGGATATGATTTTAATGAATCGTTAGGAACAAATAAAGCATATCTACAAGTAGCATCAATTAATGCTGACACAATATTAATTTCACCTCTTTTTATTCCTTGAGGAATAATTGTATCTTCAGTAATAGTTTCAAGATTAGCTGTGGAAGATTTTGTGTTACAGCTGATTACAATTACGGAAAGCAAAATAAGTAATAAAAATATTCTCATTAATATGTTTTTTTACAAACCTAATGTAAATTTAATATAAACACAATAATGTTTAGAAAAATTTAGTATTAAAATTTTAATTCATAATGCGCAAATATTCAGGTTATTAATATTTTTTAAAATAATCTTTATTTGATTGTATTTTTTTTTATAAATTTGTTAAAAAACTAAATAATGAATACTAAACTATATTTTTCAATATTTATTTGTTTAATACTTTTTTCATGTAAGAAAGATAATAAGGAAATTATTAATCCTAAATTTCCATCTATGTTAATTGTTATTGAATCCTCTAAATACGATGCAATATCTTCTAGTATAAATACATATGTTTCCGACATTGCATCTGGAGATTCTTCTGCAAAATCAATTAGATGGACAGGGAATTCTGCAAGTCAATTAAGAGATACCATTGAATGGTATTATAATAAATATAATATTAAAGGAGCTTTTTTAATTGGAGATCTTCCTTATGCGCAATATGAAATGGATGATTGGGGCGAACATGAGGAATTTCCTACCGATATTTATTATTGTTCCCCAGGTACTCAATGGTACGATAGTGATTCGGATGGAATTTATGATTCACATTCAAGTTATAATGTTAGATATTTTGCAGGGAGAATTAACGGAACATCTTCAGAAATAAATGATTATTTTAGCAAAGCACATAAGTACAGAACTCAAGGTACTAGTGTATTAAAACGAGCTTTTTTATTTATAGATAATGATTGGTCGGAAATGTATAAAAATGAACAGTTTGACATTGATTATTTGTATTCAAATATTTATTCTAGCTGGGATACTACTTTAACAACAAAAGCGGCTTACACAACAGAATTAACTACAGGTGCAGAATATGTTTTTCAATTAATTCATGCTTCATTTAATACTCTTTATTTCGTTCATCAGGGCGCATATCAAACAATGAGTTTATCTGAATTGAACAGTAACAATCCAAAAGGTTGTTTTTATAATTTGTTTAATTGCTCTGGCTGCAAATATTCTGAAGATAATTTAGGTATGCATTATGTTATGAATACAACTAAAGGACTTGCTGTTATGGGAAGTACAAAAACAGGAGGAAATTACTACCCTCAAAGTTTTAATCAATCATTATCGCAAAATAAATCATGGGGAGAATCTTTTGTTATATGGTGGAATAGTGGTGGTAATTATCTTGATGATAAATGGAAGCTTGGCTTGGTTATTTTTGGTGACCCAATGTTAAAAATTCCATCATCAGTTCCTGTAAAAAAGATTGCCGGCAAAAATGTACCTCCGAGTATTTCTCTAACTCAAAAATTAGAAGAGATAATTATTAAAGAAAGGAATATTAATTTTAATTAACGTGAGTTCGAAATAATTTCATTTCTTGCAAAAAGAGTCTTATGAAATGTTTTCAATGATTTTTGCCCTTAATCCCTAAAGGGAAATCATTGAAAATCAATGCTCACTTTAGGGTTACCTTCGGTGAAATCGCTTCGCTAAGTAGGGGCAAACATTGATTTTACGCACTTCGTTTGTGAAAGAGTTCAAAATATTCTTGAAAATCTTATATCGAACTCACGTTAATTAATATTATTTCTTCAACCCCAGTTTAGCAATTAAATCTTTCCTCCCACTCTTATATAATGCAGATGCAATAATATTCTTAAATTCTGGCTTATAATAAAAGAAGAAACTTTTTTGCAATCTTTTCTCATCCATTAATTTCGAAACAAATACTTTATCGCCAGTATATGGGTCTTTTCCCGTGTAGTACATTACTGAAGCTAATGTCATTGGTGTTGGAGTAAAATCCTGAATCTGTTCAGGTTTGGTTGAAGTAAGTTTATTTGCTAATGCTAATTCTGCCATATCTTCAAGCGAGCAACCAGGATGGCTTGAAATATAATAAGGAATAATCTGCTGTACCATCTTATTCTCGCTATTAACTCTTTCAAAAAAATTCTTAAACTCTATATAATAATCAAAAGATGGTTTGCGCATTAATTTTAACACATGTGGTACAGAATGTTCTGGCGCTACCTTTAATCTCCCAGAAACATGGTATTTTGTTATTTCTGTTAAATATTCAAGATTTAATTTTCTAAATCTTGATTTTTTATCAAGATTTATGTCATATCTTATACCGCTTCCAATTGCAGCTTTTTTAATTCCGGGAATTGTCCTTACTCTTCTGTATAATTGAAGCATTGCAGAAGGATCTGTGTTTAAATTATTGCATACCGATGGAAAAATACAAGATGGTCTTAAACATTTTTTACAGATTTCAAAATCTTCTCCTGCAAGCCTATACATATTTGCAGATGGTCCGCCTAAATCGCTTAAATGTCCTTTAAATTCAGGTTCCTTAACAATATTCTCAATTTCATTAACAATTGATTTTTCAGAACGATTAGAAATAAATTTTCCTTGATGTATTGCTAAAGAACAAAATGTACAACCCCCAAAACAACCACGGTGAATTGTTACAGAATATTTTATCATTTCGTAAGCCGAAATTGCACCTCTATTGTTATACTTTGGATGAGGGAGTCGGGTAAATGGTAAATTGAAATAATTATCTAATTCTTTTGTTGTTACTGGCTGATATGGTGGATTAACAATTACAAAACGATGTTGATGTGGTTGAATAATTACAGATGATTGAAATTTGTTACTTTCAGTTTCAATAATTTTAAATGCTTCGCCAAATGAATCTTTATTTGAAAGACATTTCTCATATGATGCAATAACTATATTCTCATCATTTTCTATAATGTTATCAGAAACAAAAGCTATTTGAGGAATTTTTAATAAGTCACTAAATTTTGCTCCCTCTTTAAGTTTTCTGGCAATTTCTATCATTGGTTTTTCAGCCATTCCATAAACTAAAATATCAGCCTTACTATCAATTAATATTGATGGCTTTAGACTATTCGACCAATAATCGTAATGAGCTAACCGTCGCAATGATGCTTCAATTCCACCTATAACAATTGGCACATCAGGATAAATTGATTTTACAATGTTGGAATAAACTGTTACTGCATAATCGGGACGAAATCCAGCTTCTCCACCTGGTGTATATGCATCATCAGAGCGTTTTCGAATATGAGCAGTATAATGATTTACCATACTATCCATATTGCCTGATGTTATAGCAAAGAACAATTTAGGTTTGCCAAATTTTTTAAAATCACGCAAATCGTCTTTCCATTGAGGTTGTGGAATTATTGCAACTTTTAGCCCTGATTTTTCTAAAACCCTCCCAATAACAGCAGCGCCAAATGAAGGGTGATCAATATATGCATCTCCAGAAATAAGAATTACATCTACTTCAGACCATCCCAGTTGTTCTGTTTCTTTCTTAGTTATTGGTAACCACTGGTTTTTTGTCATAATAATATTGCGAAATAATTATCGCAAAGTTAATTATAATTTATTATTTGTTTGAAATAATTCCAACAAAGGAAAAAAGCCAATATTCTAAGCGTCGACGCTTAGTATATAAAATTAAAAAAGGTTAGTGAAAACCACTAACCTTAATATATTGTTAATTTAAAGCAAAGACGATTTAAGTAGAATACAAATTATTTTACAGGATGATCTAAATTAAATTGTTTTAATCGTTTTTCTAATAAAGGCATTTTATCTAATCCAACCTGTGAAACACAAGCTCTTAAACCTTCAACTCTTTCGCTTCCGGTAATTACTAAAGAAATTGCACTTATTCCATAATAAAGCATCTCTTTTAATAATGCATCGCCTTCAAAGCCAGGATAAGAAATTGTAAAATAAAAACCATCTGCTATTGGTTTATCATCGTCCATATCATAAACAATTTGAAAACCATTATCGGTAAAAAGCTTTTTCATAATATTAGCTCTTTTTCCATATTCTCTCACATTTTCGACAAAGTTTAAATTACCATCATTAGCTGCTTTTAACATAGCTGCAAAGCCATATTGTACAGAATGAGCGGTTCCTGATGATAGTGAATAAATAGCTCTGTATAACATAGCATAACCAAATTTTTCACTTTGGAAATATGGATATAAATCAGGGTATACACTTCCAAATAATTTACTGGAAATAACCAACATTCCTATTCTTTGACCTGCATAACTGAATGCTTTTGAACCAGAAACTAACAATATGTAGAAATCGGTATATCTAGCAACAGTAGGTTGATAAGGAGGCTCGCCTGGCTTAGATAAATTAGTACGAAAATCCATTGCAAAATAAGCAAGGTCTTCAATAACTACAACTTTATATTTTGTAGCTAAATCACCTATTATTTTTAATTCTTCTTCGGTAAAGCAAATCCATGAAGGGTTATTCGGAGTAGAATAAATAATTGATGATATATTACCTTTTGTTAAATAACTTTCAATTTTATCGCGAAGTTTATCGCCTCTGAAGTTATAGACATCGAAAGATTCATAAGGAATACCTAGTGCACGATGTTGCTGTTTTTGCACAGGAAACCCTGGGTCGATAAATAATGTTGTATTTCTTTCTTTTCTACATTTACTAAGCAACATAAATGAAGCAAAACCACCCTGCATTGAACCAACAGTTGGAATACAACATTCAGGAGTTACTTCAATATCTGCAAAAAGTTTAAGAAATCTTGCACATTCGGTTTTTAATTCAGGAATACCATCAATCATAGGGTAAATAGAAGCAACACCGCTATTTAACGCTTTAATTTCAGCTTCAATACCAATTTGAGGAGCAGGTAATCCGGGAACACCCATTTCCATGCGGACATATTTTTCGCCTGAAAGGCGCTCAATGTCGTTCACCATTTTTACTAATTCGCGGATAGTTGCACGTCCAATATTAGTAATTCCACTAGCTTGTATTACATTGCTAACAACTTCATTATCTATAGGTGTATTCCTTGTCATGGTCTGGCTCATGTTAAAATTTATTTAAATTTTTAAGGTTACAATATTAGTAAATATAAATAAGACCTAAAATGTTATATAATCAATTTGTAAAATTATTTTGAACTATATTAAACCCCATATTTCCCAAGCTTTTTTTGCCTGAAGTTCTAACATTTTAAAACCATTTAAAACCACGGCATTTTCAGCTTTTATTTTTTTCATAAAGGTAGTTTCATCGGGATTATATGTTAAATCTATTGCAACATGATTTTTGCTTATTGCTTTATAATTGATATCAGGGAAACTATCGTTATTTGGAAACATTCCCAAAGGTGTTGCATTTACTATAATTTTATTTTTAAAAATAATTTCATCTGTTAATTGTTTGTAGGTTATAGTATCGTTATCGCATTTATTTCTTGAAATCTTTATAGCTATAATACCTAACTGTTGCAAAGCATAGTTAACTGCATCAGAGGCACCACCAGTTCCTAAAATTATCGCATTTTTATAATTCTCTTGAAAATATTGTTTATAAGCCTCTGTAAAACCGTAAACATCGGTATTATATCCTAACTGTTCAATTTTTCCATTTATTCTTTTGATAAGAACTGTATTTACAGCTTGAATTTCTTTTGAAATATTATCCAAAATGGAAATATAAGGAATTATCGTTTTCTTGTATGGAATGGTGACACTAAATCCTCTTAGTTCGGTATTATTATTAAGATATTCAGGAAGTTTTTCAATACTTTCTAATTCAATAACTTTAAATTTATGCGAAGCACCGAACTGTTTTTCAAATACTTTTGCAGAATATGAATGACTAAGTTTTTGACCAATTATTCCGAACATTTTTTTTTTCAAAGATAATTACAAAAATTTCAGTAGAGTAAAAAAATGTATCTTCACAGTTCAAATTAAATTATGAATAAACAAGAACTTTTTGAAAAGGTAATTGAGTATTTCTCTAAATCAATGCCAAAGCCTGAAACAGAATTACATTATAAAAATCCGTTTCATTTATTAGTTGCAGTAATTTTATCGGCACAGTGCACAGATAAGCGTGTGAATATTATAACACCTGCTTTATTTAAGCGTTTTCCAACCCCTGAAAGCATGGCGAAATCTTCTGAAAAAGAAATTTTTGAACTAATTAAAAGCTGTTCATATCCAAATAACAAAGCGCACAATATACTTGGAATGGCACAAATGCTTCATAATGATTTTAAAGATATAATGCCCGATAATATAGACGAATTACAAAAATTACCAGGAGTAGGGCGCAAAACAGCTAATGTTATTGCTTCTGTAATTTTCAATAAACCAGCATTTGCAGTCGACACTCATGTATTTAGGGTTGCTGCAAGAATCGGTCTTAGTACTAATGCAAAGAATCCACTTCAGACTGAGCAACAATTAATAAATTATTTTCCGGCTGAAATAATTCCCGATGCTCATCATTGGTTAATTTTACATGGAAGATATGTTTGTAAAGCCAGAAAACCTTTATGCGAGCAATGTGGAATAAAAGATTTATGCAATTATTATATTCTTCAATCTAAAAATTAACTTTAAAACTTAATATTGGCAATAACAATAGATCATAGGTTTCCTTTATAGTTCCAGAATAAACGTTATATTTCATTCCTATAATATTTTTTTGATTAGTAAGATTCTGAACATCCAATGATACAACCCATGAATATTTCTTTTTATTTCTTTTATAATTTATTCCTAAATCTACATTATAAACATCTGGTGTAATAAGCGTGAAGTTCTCATTTCTGTTGTAAACAACTTGTCCTGCAGCATTGGAAGCATCCAAATCAATACCCTGATATCGCATTCCACCTCTATAAATAAATCGTCCATTAATACCTAATGTTTTATTCTTTTTAGTTCCAAAAGTCCATTCTTTTCCAATTAAAGCGTTAAAAATATATTTACCATTAAAAGAAGTATTATATTCTTTTCCATCTAAAGGAATATATGTTGAATTGTATAAAGAACCAGAAATCATATAGTAATACGATTTGGTAAAATACTTCTCAAAAGTAAGATCAAGCCCATAGTTTCTACCTTTACCATAATTGATTAGCGGAAAAGTAATAAATCCATAACGCATATTAAGAACTGAAAACTGCTCATTCCCTGTTCCAAATCCAACCGGAATATTATATAAATACTGATAATACACTTCTGCTTTTAAATGAATATCTTCATTAAACGAAATATCATAACCTAAAACAGCGTGCAAAGATTTGGACAAACCTAAATTTTTATTGGATTGAATATTTATAATATTATAACTAGAAATATCTGTAAGATATATAGAAATTGGTTCAATTCTGGAATGTAAACCAATTCCTACACTTAATGATTGTTTTTCGTTTACCTGCCATAATAAACCTGCTCTAGGCTCAATGGAATTATTATTATTCATAAAATATCTAAGGAAATGTAATCCTGTATTCAAAGAAATTCTGTTTGACATCCTGTACTTCCATTGAATATAACTCTGAATAACAAATGTGTTTCCTGTGGTGTCGAATACTTTTCTGTTTTGTTTGGAATC
Source organism: uncultured Bacteroidota bacterium (assembly GCA_903837285.1). Classification (GTDB taxonomy): domain Bacteria; phylum Bacteroidota; class Bacteroidia; order Bacteroidales; family GWA2-32-17; genus GWA2-32-17. The sequence goes on from CAILUD010000024.1 coordinate 23,341, forward strand.
AAAATCATATCCTTCTGAATACATGTTATAAAATTGATCACTTCCTATAACCCCTATACGAACGGTATTTTTAGCGTTAAACTTATGGTTGGCAAGAAACGAAGCTCTTATAGTAGTATAGCCAATATGTTCATTGTAAATATTATGACTATTAAATTGAAAATCCATTGTATCATTGGTCATATTGTTTTCAGAGCTAATAACTGCCAAAACAGATTTATAAGAAGTCTTTTTATTAGTTTCGTGAAAGCTATTTGTTATGCCAGCAATCAAAACATTACCTTTATTATATTCTTCGTACCGATTATTTTTATCGAGAAGTAATAATGAATCCTTTACAGCACTAATACCTGAACTGCTTTGGCCCATTATTCCAAAAACTGTTGTATTACCATATTTGTTAGATGGCAAACTAATATTAAATGTCAGATCTTGAAATTTAGGAATTATATTTTCTTTTGAAACTTTTATTCCTAAACCATTGAGTAGTGAAAAAGTAGAATATCTGTAATTAAAAAGATATGACGATTCTCGTTTTTTATAAAGAGGTCCTTCTATAGATATTTCAGTTCCAACAACACTTAGTTGTATTTGTGATTGTACAAATTCATCGCTTCCTTTTCGTAAATTAAGATCAAAAACACCAGATAACGCATTTCCATATTCAGCAGGAAAAGCACTGGTAAAAAAATCTGAGTTTGCAATAACATTTGAACTAAGAATACAAACTCCACCACCTGATGAACCTTCGTCTTCCTGAAAATGATTAGGATTAGGAATTTCTATTCCTTCAATTCGCCATAACAAGCCACGTGGTGAATTACCTCTTACAACAATCTCATTATTCCCATTTGAAGTAGCTGCCACTCCTGCATATGCTTGCGCCATTCTGGATGGGTCTGTAATTCCACCTGCATATCGTTGAGCTTCATCTACACTAAATGTACGGGCACTTATCGTAGCCATTGGGTTTAAAGCTTTTTCTTTATTTACTTTAGCTATAATAGTAATTTCTTTCATTGTATTAACTGACTCGTTCATTTGAATATTTAAAGAAACGTCCTGTTCGGATGCAACCAAAACATTCTGCAATAAAACCTCTTCATATCCAACATAACTAACTTTTAATGTCAATCGGCCAACAGGTACTTTCTCTATTTTAAAATATCCGGACGAATCAGTAGCACTTCCCAGTAGAGGTTCAGATCCAGCAATTATAACATAAGCGCCCCACAGTGGTGTTCTTGAATCTTTATCTTCCACTTTTCCTTTTACGGTCTGAAAAGCATCTTCTTCTTCCTGTGAAAATGATATAAATGAAGAGAATGCAAATAAAAATAGAAATAGAAAAAATTTCATATTTGTTTTTTGAAAATTATTTTTTTTAATCATATTAATAAATGTAAATAAACAAAAAATAGCTTACAAAAACATTACCATTAAATAATGATTTATTTTTCGAGAATATTATTTTAGCTATTATGCTATGCTTAAAATTTTCTTATTTAAGAATTAAAAAAAATAACTAAGTTTTTATCATTTTACAATGTTTAAAGATTTTATTTAAACTTGAAATATTTTATCCTAAAAAATATATCTTAGTGCAAGTTTTATTTTAATAATTGAAGTACGTATTTCTCATATTTATATGTGTTTATGCTAACTCTACTTTTTCTCAGGAAGTAGAAAGTAAATATCTTTTTGAAAAAGATGATTATCTTATTTGTTTAAAAAAAAATAGCGAGCCATTTACAGGAATTATGGTTGGTAAAAATGCTGATGGAGTTTTAGAATTTAAAAAAAGAATAATAGAAGGTATTGAAAATGGTAAAGCATTATTTTACGATAAAACTGGCTATTTTGCCAGCGAAGGAGAATTTTTAAATGGATTAGAAACCGGAAAATGGAAATGGTATTATAAGAGTGGTTTTAAAAAAGCAGAAGGCTTTTATAGCGAAGGAACTAGTTCTGGGCGTTGGATATATTGGAGCGAAACTGGAATTATTGAAAGAGAAGGAAATATAAAGAATGGAAAGGAAAATGGTTATTGGAAATATTTTAACGATAACGGAACTAAAATCACCGAAAGATATTATGAAAATGGGGTAAAAGACAGTCTTGAAATATGGTATTTTGACAATGGACAAAAAATGAATGAAAGAAGGTATCAGGATGGAATAGAAAACGGCAAATTTGAAGGCTGGTTTAAAAATGGAAAAAGAAAATTTGAAGGTTATTACGAGTCAGGAAAAATAGTAAAATATACAGAATGGGACGAAAATGGAAAAGCTATTAAAACCCAAAATAGTAATTTGTAGAACAAAAAATAATTATACTCGTAATAAAAAAATGATTAATTTCGTGTTTATAACGTAAAAATAAAATGATAAAATACTGTATAATAATATTTTCGTTTTTATCGATAACAAGTTTTGCTCAGCAAAAGTTTGATGATAAATCACGTGCAATTTTCATTTTCGATATTGTAAAGTACGTTACTTGGCCTAATGAAGCATCTATTGATACTTTTTGTGTTGGAGTTCTTGATAAGAATAACAACTTAGAAGAAGAACTTAAAAAAGTAGCTGCAGTTCGTTTACAAGTTCACAAAAAACCAATTAAGGTAGTTAGATTTCAATCCATTGAGGCTATTGAAAATTGCAATACAGTTTTTGTAAATAATGAAAGTGGTTTTGATATTGACAAAGTACTTAAAAAATTATCAGGTAAGCCAATTCTATTAGCATCAGAGAATTTTTCGTTTCATAAATCAATGGTAAACTTTATTATTGTAAATAATATACAAAGATATGAGGTTAATGAGCCAAAATTAAAGGAAGAAGGATTTATAGTCTACGATTTATTTGCTGCAGGTGCGGTAAAATCTAAAGCCGATTGGGAAAAACTATATAAACAAACAGATGTTCAGCTACAAAAAGAAAAAGAAATTGTTGAGGCTCAAAACCTGGAAATAGAAAAACAAAAAAAAGAAATAGCTGAACAAACTGAAAAAATAACAAAACAAAAAGAAGAAATATTAATACAAATTCAACAAATTGAAAAACAAAAGTCGGAGCTTTTACTTGTAATGAAACAAGTTGGTGCTCAGCAAAAGTTATTAAAACTTAAAATAGAAGAATTAAACACAAAAGAAAGAGAACTTCTTTCAAAAAATGATGAGATTCAGAAAAAGGCAAAAGTACTTGAAGAACAACAATTGTCAATAGCTGAGCAAGAAAGTAAAATTGGCGAACAAAAAGAAGTTCTTAACAAACAACTTGCACAAATTGAAATGCAAAAGCTTATTCTTTATTTGTTTATTGCCATTATACTTTTAATAACCATAATGGGATATTTTATTTTCAAAGCATACAAGGTAAAAAAACGTGCTAACAAATTGCTTAATGAAAAGAATATCGAAATTATGGAGCAGAACGAAGAAATTCGTCAGCAAACAGAAGAAATTACTGCTCAACGTGATGAAATTGAATTTAAGAATGGAGAACTTGAGATTCAGAAAAAAACAGCAGAAGACCAACGAGATGAAATATCAGAACAAAAGGAAGAAATTATGGCCAGCATTCACTATGCTAGGCGAATTCAAACAGCTGTGCTCCCTCCTTCCAAATTTATTTCAAAAATATTACCCGATCATTTCTTTATATTAAACAAACCTCGTGATATTGTTTCTGGCGACTATTATTGGATGGCTCAAAAAGGAAATAAAACCATAATTGCAGCTGCTGATTGTACTGGACATGGCGTTCCCGGTGCTTTTATGAGTTTGTTAGGTGTTTCATTCCTTAATGAAGTAATTAGTAAAATGGATGAAATATATGCTAACAATATACTCGATAAACTTAGAGATTCAGTTATTAACGCACTTAATCAGGCAGGAACCGAGGGAATAACCAAAGATGGAATGGATTTAGCATTATGTGTTTTAGATATTGATACATACGAACTACAATTTGCAGGGGCAAATAACCCTCTTTATTTAATAAGAAATAAAGAATTAATTGAGACTAAAGCAGATAAAATGCCAATTGGATTATATGATGAAAATAAACCTTTTACAAACAATTTATTCCAATTACAAAAAGATGACGCTTTTTATATTTTCTCAGATGGATTCCCAGATCAATTTGGTGGGCCATTAGGTAAAAAATTCATGTACAAAAAGATGAAAGAATTACTTGTAAACATACAAGATAAACCAATGTTTGAACAAAACGAAATCCTCGATAAAACTATCGAGGATTGGAGAGGTGACCTATTTCAGGTCGACGATATGCTAATAATAGGTGTAAAAGTCTAAACTATTGACAAACCCAGGTAGTTGTATTACTTCCAACAGTTACAGGTTCAGCATTTTCTTTTGCTGTAAGAGATACATCGCAATATTCAGAATCAGTACCTGGGTCAACTATATTGCCACTTGAATCTTTAGTTACAGCTTTACAGTTTTTACAATCTTTTTGACAAGAAGTAATTAAGAATACACCTAAAAATAAAGCAACTGCGAGTAAAGTGATTTTTTTCATATGTTTTTTTTGTTTTTGGTTTTTTACAAAATTACACTATTTTCAAAAAATGTCAATACTTTTTAATAAAAACTTTGTTTCTTATAATCCAAGTTGATAATTTATAGCATTATAGCCATCATTTATCAATAAAACCGGATTCTCAAGTAATTCTTTAATCTTTTTTAGAAATAAAACTGAATCTTTACCATCAAGAACTCGGTGATCATATGACATTGCAATATACATCATAGGTCGAATTTCGACTTTCCCGTTTACCGCAATTGGTCTTTCAACAATATTATGCATACCTAAAATTGCAGATTGAGGTGGATTTAATATTGGAGTAGATAATAAAGAACCAAATACACCACCATTAGTAATGGTAAATGTTCCACCAGCCATTTCTTCTAGTGAAATTCTGTGTTTTCTTGCTTTCTCTGCCAAATTAAATATAGATAATTCGAGTTCAAAAAGTGGTGTTGTATCAGCATTTCTTAATACAGGAACCATTAAACCTTTGTCTGTTTGTACTGCTATTCCAAGATCAACAAAATTTGGATAAACAAATTCTTCATTTTCAATTCTGGAATTAACATTAGGAAAATGTTTTAATGAAATTGCTGCAGCTTTTGCAAAAAATGACATAAAGCCAATTTTAACCCCATGCTTTTTAAAAAACTCATCTTTATATTTATTTCTGATAGCAATAACTTCGCTTAAATCAACTTCATTAAAAGTTGTAAGCATTGCGGTTTGGTTTTTTACAGAAACTAATCTCTCACTAAGTTTTTTCCTTAATGATGACATAGCAATTCGTTCTTCTGAACGTTGAGCAATCTCTTGTTTTGTTATTTGTTGTGGTTTATTTGCTAAAACTAATTCAACATCATTAGCTGTAATTTTTCTTAAACCTGAAATTATATCTTCAATATTTAAATTGTTATCAATCATCATTTTTTGAGCAAGTGGAGTAGCTTTTGCTTCAGAATTTACTTCATTTGCTGATTTAACAACGGCTACTTTTTCAACTTCTTTTACAATATTTTTAGGTTTAGCTTCAGCAATTATTCCATTTGTTACAGAAGTATCAATAGTACACGCAACAGCTCCAACAGCTATATTATTACCAGCATCAACCATAATTTTAATCTGGCCAGATTCTGGTGCAATTAAAGGTAGTGTAGCTTTGTCTGATTCCAGTTCTGCCAATTCCATGTCTTTTGTTACAAAGCTTCCTTCGGAAACCATCCAATTTGCAACTGTTACCTGAGACACTGATTCACCAGGTGATGGTACTTTTACTTCAATTATCATTTTTATAATTTTAAATTTCAGTACATTTCATACTACAATAAACTTCGCTGTTATCGCATTTACAACGTTTAAAAACTTTATCAAGAATTTTTTGTTGCCTTTGCTTATGAACTTCCAATAAGCCAGTAGCAGGACTTCCACTCATAGGTCGACAAACAACAAATAATTCAGGAATATCAAGATGAGTTTTAATAAATGGCCACGCTCCCATATTTGCAGGTTCTTCCTGAACCCATAATGTTCTTTTTGAATTTGGGTATGTAGCCAAAATATCTTTTATTTGTTTTAAAGGAAGAGGATAATATTGTTCTATACGAACAATTGCAGTTTGCGTATCATTTATCTTTTGTTTTTCAGCTAGTATCTCATAATAAACTTTTCCACTACATATAACAACCTGATTAATTGTATTTTTATCTAAACAATTATCATCTATTACTTCTTTAAATGAACCATCTGAAAGATCATCTATTGTTGAAATACATAAAGGATGTCGAAGTAAACTTTTTGGTGAAAAAACAATTAATGGTTTTCTGTATTCAGTATGTACTTGACGACGAAGAGCGTGAAATATGTTAGCTGGTGTTGTGCAATTTACTATTTGCATATTTAAATTAGCTGCTAAAACCAAAAACCTTTCAATTCTTGCACTAGAATGCTCTGGCCCCTGCCCTTCATATCCGTGTGGAAGCAATAGTACCAAGCCATTCATTAATCCCCATTTATCTTCTGCCGAACTTATATATTGATCAACAATTGCCTGCGCAACATTATGAAAATCGCCAAATTGTGCTTCCCAAACTGTAAGTCCTTCAGGTCTTCCCATTGCATAACCATATTCAAAACCCATTACTGCATACTCTGAAAGTAAAGAATTATATATTTGAAATTCGGCTTGATCTTCACTGATATTTTTTAAAGGACACCATTTTTCATCAGTATCATCTACATGAAATGTTGAATGCCGGTGGCTAAAAGTTCCTCTTTCGGAATCCTGACCACTTACCCTTACAGAATGTTTTTCGGAAACTAAGCTTGCATATGCCAATAACTCAGCTATTGCCCAATCGACTTTATTTTCTGAAACTAATAATTTTCTATCATTTACAATTTTTTCAATTTTATTGAAAAACTTTTTATCCGAAGGAAGGTAATTTATTTTCTCGCTTAACTTTAAAAGTAAATTTTTGTTTACTGAAGTTTTAGGTGAATAATAAAAATCATTTTCATTTGCATATCTGAAATTACTCCATTTTGATTGAAGAAAATGCCTTATTTCAACCTTCTCACTTTGCTTTGAAACTAAAAATTCGCTTTCTAATTTTTCATTAAATGCCTTTTGTTTTTCAACAATTTCCTCAAGTGTCATAACACCTGTTTCTAATAAATGTTTAGAGTAAATATCTCTAACATTAGGGTGTGATGCTATTTCTTTATAAAGTATAGGTTGTGTAAAACGAGGCTCATCTCCTTCATTATGACCGTATTTTCTATAACCTAATAAATCAATAAAAACATCTGTATGAAATTTTTCACGATATTCTAAGGCTAAATTAACTGTATATAGAACTGCCTCAACATCATCGCCATTTACATGAAATACAGGTGACAAAGTCACTTTTGCAATATCTGTACAATAAGTGCTCGACCTGGCATCAAGGTAATTTGTTGTAAAACCTACCTGATTATTGACTACAAAATGTAAGGTTCCTCCAGTTTGGTAACCTGGAATTTGCGACATTTGAATTGTTTCGTAAACTATACCTTGAGCAGCTATTGCAGCATCGCCATGAATAACGACTGGGCATACTTTGCTTGAATCCCCACCGTATTCGCTATCGATTCTTGTGCGAGCAAGTCCCTGTGTTACAGGACCTACAGTTTCTAAGTGAGAAGGATTTGGCAAAAGTGCCATAAAAACCTCAAGTCCCTTCTGAGTTTTAATTTTTGTATCATAACTCAGGTGATATTTTACGTCACCTAGTATGTTTTCATCATCATAAAATTTACCCGTATACTCTGAAAAAATACTTTCAAAAGGTTTCTTAAAAATGTTAGTTAAAACATTTAATCGGCCACGATGAGAATTGCCAACAATAAATTCTTTAATACCCATATCGGCACCTTTTTCAACCGCAAAACCAAGAGCAGGAATGAGTGCTTCCATACCTTCTAAAGAAAAACGTTTTTGACCAACAAATTTTTTATGCAAGAATTGCTCAAAGCCAACTGATTTAACTAAAATTTTATAAATATCTTTTTTTTGATTTGTAGAAAACTGGAAAGAATTTTTAGTTGATTCCATTTTCTTTGTAAGCCAATCAACTATTTCTGGTTTACGAATATACACGTACTCTGCTCCTACCGATTGGCAATAAGTTTGTTCAAGATGTTCAATTATTTTTCTTAAAGTTGCTGGACCAATTCCAATTTCATTTCCTGCTTGAAAAGTTTTATCAAGATCTTTTTCGGTTAATTTAAAATTAATAATATCTAATGTTGGAGTGTATGTTCGTCGGGGATGAACAGGATTAGTTTTAGTAAACAAATGACCACGTTTACGATAGCCATCAATTAAATTATAAACCTTAAACTCGTCAGATAGCATTTCTGCACCAGCAGAAGTTTGCTTAAAATTTGTTCTGGCAAACTCAAAGCCTTGAAAAAATTTTTTCCAGCTTTCGTCAACACTTTCGGGGCTATTTATATAATCCTTATAAAGATCTTCTATGTACTGAATATCACCAAGATAATCAAAGTTATTCATTTTCTTTTCAATAAAATTCAAACAAAATTACATTTTACGAAAATAGTAAATTATTATTATTTAGACAAATTATAAATACACGAATTAAACCACCTTTGATAAAATAGTTAAGTCTTAAAATTAATTAATTTGGTAATTTTGTTACTAACATATAATACAAATTTAAATATGAAGATATTAAACTTAATTTTTATACTTATATTGAGTACTACTTTTGCTTTTTCTCAAAATTATTTATCCATTAAAACCGATGCTAGTTCGTATTATTTTGAACAAACTAATCAAAGTGTTTTTCCAATTAGGATTGATTCAGTTAAGGCTTATGGCGACAGTACTGATTATTATTCATTTTGTATGATTAGACCTTTGCATAATAATAGTTTATATACTCTAAAAGGTTCTTCATGGATTGGTAAAAAAATGGTTGATTGCGGCAATGGAATTAATTTATTTTTCAACTTTAATAATGACACTATTTACATTAAAACTAATGCATTATTAAATCAAACCTGGAGATTTTATACTTATGCAAATGGAAATTATATAAATGCAACAATATCCAATTATACCAATGAAAACTTTTTAGGATTAAGTGATTCTGTAAAAACTATATCAATTCAAGTAAAAGATCAATATGGTAACAACATAACTAATAATGTAAATAATTATCAATTAAAACTTAGCAAGAACTTTGGTTTTATTCAAATATTTGATTTTTATGATTTTCCAGCTAATTCAGGATCAATGGATATCTATTCTGTTTCAAATTATGTAATGGAGTTAATTGGTTTATCTAACCCCTTAGTTGGCTGGCAGAATATTACATTAAAAGATGTTTATAGTATGGTTCCTGGCGATGAAATTCAGTTAATTAGAAATTATTATCAGCCAAATTACGGAACTAATAATTATTGGATAGTGACTGAAAAAACAATAAACAAATATTTAGCTAGAGTTGAAAATTTAAATCATGATACCGTAGCTTTTACTATTGATAAATGTTTTTGGCGCAAGCAACAATATTATCCAAACTTGCCTAGTTTTATTACAACTCATGATACTATAGTTGAAAAATTCGCATTAATTGGTGAGTTTGATAAATTACCATTAGAGCCAATATATAGCAATTCTGAATATGGTTATTATGTCAAACTAAATAGCTATGGATTTGAGCCAAGCATGTTATTTCATGGGACTAATGACACAGTTCAAGCAATACAATTTGATGGATGGAATTATGTATATTTTAATAGAGACCTTGGCAATACATATATTTATGATGGCTTTATGGGATATTCTGATCAAACAAGCTATAATTACTATAATGTAAATGGCAATATTTATGGAAGTTCTTTTATTTTTATTTGCGATTCTTTAATGGCTGATACTACTTTAGGAATAGTTAGTTTAAAATTAATGAATAATATTTCGTTTTATCCAAATCCTGCAAGTAATTATATTGAAATAATTAGCAATATTAACAATATACAGAATTTTAATCTTGAAATTTTTGATTTACAAGGAAGATTATTAAAATCAGAGTTAATTAAAGAAAATCAACAAGTGATAAATATTTCGGAGCTACAAGAAGGATTATTTATTGTTAAAATTTCGAATCAAAACAATTCTGAGAATTTTAAACTTATAATTTCCAGATAATTAAAGTTAGTAATTACCAAACTCTAAAATCCATACTTATATTTTCTAATCTGGCATTGGGTACCTGCATTCCACCAGAGAGACTTGTAACATTTTTCCGAATATATTCCTGAAGTTCTGATAACACAATCATTTTATCATTGTTAAGATCAGCTTCTTTATCTTTAATTCCTTTTAATAAACAATATGTAAATAATCCATTGCTCCAGCTTTTTCCTTCGAATGCAAATTCTGTAGCACCTGCTGAAGAAACAACTGTAGATCCAGTTCCTTTTCTTATATCTGCAAATACTTCTTTCATTATTTCGTTAGTATTATACATACCCAATGCTTTTTTATTTCTAACCCCTACTCCTGCATTACGAAATTTAACATTCCCAGTTTCTACAATTGTTTCGGAAGTGAGTTCCAACTCATCTTTATCTGCCTCACCAGAATGGCAAGTATCCATAAACAATATTTTTTTCATTGCGGGAATGCCATCCAGAATATTTTCAATTTCCGAATATTCAATACCACGGATAGAAGGATTATTAAAATCCAAATCAAATGTTCCAAAATAATAATTAAATTGTTCATCTAATAAACCATGTCCTGCAATAAAAACAACAACTACATCATTTGGTTTAGACTCTTTTAAAAAGTTTTTTAGTGCAATTATATTTTCCTTTGTAACTTCCGCATCAGTTAATGTTTTAGAGAAAACTGAAGAATAATTATTTTTATCCTGAGAAAACATTTGGGCTACATCAATGGCATCCTTAGCAGCATAATTCAGGTTAAAACGAACATCATTATATGTTGAAACTCCAATGGTAATAACATATAAGTTTGGTTTCACGCCAGTTTGAGTTTGAATAATTTCAAAAGTCTTTTTAAAAGATTCAACACCTTTTTCGTTTAAACTTGAAACCTGAATTTTATTTTTTCCGGGTATTAAATTTACTTCAATAATATCTGAAAAATTACCTGAATTTTTATCCATAACATCAATTCCTTTTGTTCCAAATACAGGGATATCATTATTATAAACATTTATTCTACTAAGATTATATTTTGTATCAGAAGCAACTACCTTAAATTTTACAGTTTTATCGCTTGTATTTAATTGCGAACTAACTTCACTAACTAAAACTTCTGGGGCATGAAAATCATTTCCCAATAAATCCTGAGTTAAATTAAGTTTTTTAAGACGTTTACTAAACGCCATTTCGTATGCCTTTAAAAGAATTGGAGGTGCTGCACCAAATTCAGCCATTACTTTATCGGGGCGGTTAAAGCGTACATCAAATTGATCGGGCGGAAAAAAGCTCATACCATATTTAAAACCTATTGCTGTAAGGGCATTTTTAGGTGCCATATAAAAATTATCAGACGTAAGTTTTATTAACTTATTTTTATCAACGGGTATTAGAGTAATCAACAACTTTTTATTATTAGTATCCCAAATTTTTAAAGTAGCATCAAGACTAGATGTTATTACAATATTTTTAGATTTTATTTCTTTTAAACCAGTAATTTTTTCGGTATGCCCTGTAATTTTGTTATAAAAATCAATTCCAAATTTAGCGGTATCAGTTAAATCTACAAAATGATTATAATAAAAATATTCTTTGAATTTTTCATGACCAGTTTTTTTAGAACTGATTCTATCCATTGTTTGGGCATCGAATGTCTCTTGGTATCTAGCATATCTGAACTTTCCTTTCCTAATTCGCCCACCAAATACTGTAAAAGTATTTCCTGAATTATTAAAAATCAAACTATCAATTTGAGCTTTTGGTGGTATATAAACTCCGAGTATTTCAAGTATGTCTGATACTATCATATTAATCTGAAAATACCTTTTAAATGTAGCCTTAGCAAGTATTTTAGAAGAATTAAAATCAATTAACTTTAGTTTATTATCGTTACCTGAAGAAATTAAAGTAGTATCATTTTTAGAAAAAGAGATAACAGGTACAGATTGATTGTGAGCATTAATGGAATTAACATCAAGCATAACAGATGTTAGGTCAATAGTTTTAACAAATCCAATTTCATCTGCAAATGCAAGTTTATTTCCATCTTTACTTATTTCCATTGAAGTTATAGAAAAAGCACGGGAATAAAGCCTTTTAACTGGCTCTAATGTTTTGCAATCCCAAATAATTATTGATCTATCGGCACTTGCAGAAGCTAAATAGTTTTCGTCGGGGCTTATTGTAACATCATTAACATTTGAAAGATGTTTTTTAAGATATTTTTTTACTTTTCCTGTTTTTGAATCCATTACGTATATTTTATTATCAGTATTGGATGCAAAAAGTAAATTATTTTTATTGCATAATGCAAGCGCAGTAAAAGTTTCGTCGAAATAAATACTTGTTCTAATAAAAAGTTCTTTGCTATCTGATAATCTAATTGCTTTAATTTTGCCATTTGTAACATTAGTAAAAAGAGTTTCTTCATTGCTGGATAATACGGCCCTTGTAATTCCAATTCTATAGAAATAAAAATTTGAAAAACTTTTTCTTAATTCTAGTCTGTTTTTTTTCTTAAGTTTTGTTGTAGCAGCAATTTTTAAATCCATTTTCTCTTTGAGAATACTTTGGTGTATCTTTTTCTTTTTAAGTTTATTCTGATCAAACAAAGTATTATTTTGTACTTTTAAGGAATCAGAACTATTTAAATTAAACAATTGTCCATCAGCACTAATAATTAAATAATTTCCATTGCTTTTTTTAGAAATATTAATTATTGATAGTTCACTAATTATTTTTGTATTAAAATTAACAACGTCCAAACTATAAAGCTTATCCGATAGAACATAAACAATATTATTTTTTTCAGAAAAAGTAATAGATTTAATAGAGCTGTTAAAAGAAATTCTATTTACTTCCTTTGAAGCAGTTATATCAAATACATATACAAAACCCGAATTAGTTCCTGTAATTAAATAATTACCATTTTTGCTAATTGATATATTAGATATTGAATTCTCATATTGTTCTTTATCCATAATAAATTTAACCATTTGCCCTCCTGTTTCCATATCCCACAAAATAATTTTATTTTGTATATCGGCACTGGCTAACATTTTACCATCAGGAGAATAACAAAGCTTTTGAATTGCAGAAGTATGACCCGTTTGAACAGATAGCTCGACCTGCTGAGCTTTTATAAAAACAACAAACAAACAAAATAATAGAGTAATATATATCTTATTTGATACCATTTTTAAATAATTTAAACTGAACATTATTCCAATCATAATAGCTACTCACAGGATAATATAATTTAAGTCCATCCTGATAAGTTATGCCAAATGAACTAGGCGCATCAACGGTTAACTTAACATCAAGATTATAGTAATTTACAGTTTTGGTTAATAATTTATCTAGTCCCCAAAAAACAGTTGACATCTGATAAATTTTACCCATATATACTAAAAAACCTCCTGTACGGGCAGGTAGCTCAGTCATAGTAGTAAAATCAACATATTGCCATGTATTAATTAGCCAAATAAGATTTATTTTAATATTATTTAATTTAGCTTTCTGAATTACATTTTCTAAATTATTTGTTCCCAGGCTATCATCTTTATTAATTAATAAAACAACTATTGATTTATTCTGAGCAGGAACATTTGCCATTTGGTCAAGCATTGTATTTAAGGCATCAAAAAGACAAGAGGTTCCTCCTGTTTTATGAGTCAAATCCAACAAATTCTTTGCTGTTGATTTATTCCAGTATGAAATTGGAGTTGTGTTACAATATTCAATATTACCAGATAATTCACCATTTCTAGCAAAGCCAGAAATCATTACTTGTCCGTTTCCTTTAAGCTTATTCAAATATCCATTAATAGCCTGAAATCGTTGATTATATTTATCATTTACATCAAATGACTCTGGCATTGCACTTTGATCTAACATTATAGAAGTAAAATACGGTATAGTTGCAGTATCATGTGTGTATGTAATGTTATTAATATGAAATTTCACCCAAGTATTGCCAAATAAATAATCTTCAAACTTAAAGCAAGTATCGGGAATGCCGGTATATTCTTCAATTTCGGCTTCTGTTTCATTATTCCCTCTAAGAACAGCAATTTTTAAATTAAAATCTATTTGTCTTGTTTGATAATTATAAGCATTGGCGGAATATAAAACAGGAACATCATACCGCCATGGTAATACTGTTTCGGGTTCTGTTTTTTTACAAGACATAAATATAGCAGTAAACAACATTAATACACATAAAAAAGATACTGCAAACTTTTTCATATTATTCAATATATATATAATGCTTTTTAAGTTTACTGAAATTTGTAAAAACAGAAAGGTTTACTGTAAAATAACCTATATTAGAACCTGTGTCATGTTTTGAATTTATTTTATTAATATATCGCAAACTAAAAGAACCCGATGCTAATCTATATCCAATTCCTAACATTACATTAAAATAATCGTGATTTAAGCCAAATTCACTTATCATTTCGTTCTGATTTGGCAAATAACTATCTGTGCTCTTTGGTCCATATGCAATTTTTTCTTTTAACAAACCTTTATTAAGTATCATATAAGGTAATCCAATCTCAGCAAATAGTTTTAATGTACGGCGATTTGTTAGAACATAACTCACAATTGGATTTATACTATATCCATTATATGATATTTTTGAATAATAATTAAAAAAACCATCATAAGCCATTGGATAAGAAAGCTTAGTTCTTATCCCATCGTTCTGAAAAAAATATCCAAATTCTGTTGTGAAAATATATCGGCCATAATCAATATTTGCAATAAAACTCATTTGATAAGAACCCGAAAACGAGAATTGATTTTGCTTTACGTAGTATGCTTTATATGAATGTTTAGCAAAAACAACATCATCTTTAAAATGAGTTGAATATAAATTCATAAAATTCATACCAAAACCAAAATTCAACCTTTGTCCATTAACAAAGAGTGAAGAGAATAAAAAGAAAATTAAAATTAATTTTTTATTTAAAACTAGATTACAAATATTTTGATACTTGTTATAGGTATTTAATTTAGAATCATGATTCTTTGAAGAAGAAAATAATAACTTCTTAAAACTTTGCTTCAAACTTATTTTTCCTTTTCGCATAATGAAGCAACTATATTAATTTATCTACTGATAAACAAGGTTAGTAAAAGTACCTCCAGTTATAGATTTATTAAGGAGTAATAAATTTTTTGCTTTAAAAGTATAAGTTCCACTAATTTTTTTAGCTGTTGTGTCAACTGAAGAAAGTGTAACAGTACCTTCGTATGCTGTATATAAACTATCAGTAGAACTTGTACTATTTGTATATGTAGCAGAAAACTGAGTTTGAGGTGGTGAATAGGTAGATAAAGTATATGTTCCAGGAGTTGTTCCTAATACAGTAATATTAAGCACATCGTTACCTAGAGAACCAGTTCCATTAATTAAAAAAGTATTTCCTTGTTTAGTTGTAACTCTTGTTATAGCAGACCAAGGAGTACCATTAATTGTACATTTCATAGAAGCTGTAGGATTAATAATATCAGCTATTTTACTATCTTTTTTACATGCAAAAGAAAATATAATAATAGGTATAAGTAAAAGCAAGGTACTTTTTTTCATTATCTTAGATTTTAATTTTTTACAAAAATACGAGAAATTAATTAGAGAGCAAGTTATTTTAGTTTGAATTGCTTATCTTTGCAATGCTTATGGGGCTGAACTGGTTTTGACAGCAAGAGTGTGGAAATGTAAGCATGCCGAGACTTGAGAGTACCTCTCGTAAATCAGAATTCTCACGCCAATAACTGGCAACAATAATTTCGCTCTCGCAGCTTAATCGCTTAGCGATTACAGCTTAATTCTATTTGCAAGGCATTTAGAACGAGTGCTCCGCAGAAATTTTTCCCCGCTGTTTCTGTATATGGAGTATCGAATCGCAAGGGATAGCAATGGTAAGTTCCGGGCCGGCGCGAAATAAAGGAACTAAGTTTAATATAGGTAGTACTTTACTTTTATTATTCCGACAATCTAATAAGTAATAAGCATGTAGAAAGCATTTTGGTGCCTTGTTTGGACCCGGGTTCGACTCCCGGCAGCTCCACTTTGCTCCGCTTCTGGGAGCCAAATCCGGGAATCTTCTTCTCTTCTTTGCACTCGCCAATCCCAGTGTTCTAGGGCGGTTTGCAAGTTCTCACACCTTCTGAATGGCAAACAGGTTTTTTCTGATTTCAAGTCAATAAAATTAGAAAATACTTGTGCCAAATTTAAAACGGTCAAAAAAGGTACAAGTATTTTCTAATCCATTCTCAGCTTTCCCTTTCGTATTGGGCTTTTCAGCTATGTCAAATTTAACACTTTTTTAGCCATGAAAAGCAATATTAAAATCTCGTTTTGGTTAAATTCTGCCAAAACAAATAAGAATAGGTTTGCACCTATATACGTTCGAGTAACTGATGGTCAAGATTACTTCACAATGACTACTGGAAAGTATATTAAGCCTTCAGACTGGAATAAAAAGACTATGAAGCTCAAAGGTATCTCCGATGAAATCAACTCAATTAATGAGTGGAAAAAACACTCAAATTGACCACCCAATACCAATTTAAATTGACCACCCAACGCAATCCAAATTGACCACCCTCTGCCGATTCAAATTGACCAGGGGTTGCCGATTCAAAATGACCACCCCTTGCCGATTCAAAATGA
>CAILUD010000025.1 GCA_903837285.1 uncultured Bacteroidota bacterium
AGATTTAGTTAAATTTCAATATTTTATATATTATTCAAAAATAATAATTTTTAGCTACAAAAATTTTACCAAATATCTAATTCAAATATTTGGTATTTTTGCATTATGGAATTAAAGCTCATTTCACCATTTGTTCCAACAGGAGACCAGCCAGAAGCTATTAAACAGTTGGTTGATGGAATTAATTCTGATTTAAAATAT
Organism: uncultured Bacteroidota bacterium; assembly: GCA_903837285.1. Classification (GTDB taxonomy): domain Bacteria; phylum Bacteroidota; class Bacteroidia; order Bacteroidales; family GWA2-32-17; genus GWA2-32-17. Next base: position 202 of record CAILUD010000025.1, read on the forward strand.
CAAACACTACTGGGAGTAACTGGGTCCGGTAAAACATTTACTATTGCAAATATGCTTGCACAAGTAAAAAGACCAGCCTTAATATTAAGTCATAATAAAACTCTTGCCGCTCAGTTATACTCTGAATTCAAACAATTTTTCCCTGAGAATAAAGTTGAATATTTTGTTTCATATTACGATTATTATCAACCCGAGGCTTATATTCCATCATCGGATACATACATTGAGAAAGATCTTGCAATAAATGATGAAATTGAAAAACTTAGGTTAAGTGCAACTTCTGCTTTACTTTCTGGCAGGCAAGATGTAATTGTTGTTTCATCGGTTAGTTGTATTTATGGAATTGGAAATCCTGAAGATTTCCATAACAATGTAGTAGAAATTTGGGTTGGACAAAAAATCAGTCGCGATAAACTTCTTAGGCAATTTGTTGACAGTTTATATTCAAGAACTGAAAATGAATTTACCCGAGGCACATTTCGTGTTCGTGGCGATACTGTTGACGTATTTATTGCATATGGCGATGTTGCAACTAGAATAATCTTTTTTGGTGATGAGATAGAAGAAATTAGCACTATTGATCCTGAAAGCTGCATAACTATTGAGAATCACGAAAAACAAAGAATATATCCTGCAAATATTTTTGTTACATCTAAACTCCGAATTAATGAAGCTATTCGTGAAATTCAAGATGATTTATTTTTACAAATAGAAAATTTCAAAAGTAAAGGTCAGATGCTTGAAGCTAAAAGGATAGAAGAGCGTGTAACATTTGACTTAGAAATGATTAAAGAGCTAGGGTATTGTTCCGGAATAGAAAATTATTCAAGATATTTTGATGGTCGCAAACCTGGCACAAGACCATTCTGTTTACTGGATTATTTTCCAAAAGATTTTATAACAATAATTGATGAAAGTCATGTTACAATTCCGCAAGTCAGAGGAATGCATGGTGGAGATAAAGCCAGAAAGAAAAATCTTGTGGAATATGGTTTTAGATTACCTGCTGCTGCCGATAACCGTCCTCTTCAGTTTGATGAATTTATTGATATCGTAAATCAAGTTGTATTTGTAAGTGCTACTCCTACAGATTTTGAACTTCAATTAAGTGAAGGTATTGTTGCAGAACAGGTAATTCGCCCAACTGGAATTATGGATCCGGTAATTGAAATAAGACCAAGTTTAAATCAGGTTGATGACTTAATGAACGAAGTTGATATCAGAATTAAACGTAAAGAACGAATACTTGTAACAACTCTCACTAAGAGAATGGCCGAAGAGCTTGCTAAATATTTCACTAAATTCGATATTAAATGCCGATACATTCATTCTGATGTAGAAACTCTTGACCGCGTAGAGATTATGGACGGATTGCGAAATGGAGTTTTTGATGTATTAATAGGTGTAAATCTTTTACGTGAAGGTTTAGATTTACCGGAAGTATCACTTGTTGCTATATTAGATGCAGACAAAGAAGGTTTTTTACGTTCTGCTAGATCATTAACGCAAACAGCTGGTCGTGCCGCACGTCACCTAAGCGGAAGAGTAATAATGTATGCAGACAAAATTACTGCTTCAATGCAAAAAACTATTGAAGAAACAGATCGTAGACGAGAGAAACAACTTAAATATAATTCAGATAACGATATAACTCCTCAGCAAATTATACGTGCTTCAAAATCAATACTTGGTGATTTTAAGCAGCATCAAGCTAAAGCAAATGCTAAAGCATATATTGAAAATGAAAATATTGATGCTGCAGCTGATCCTGTATTAAAATATATGACTCAAGATCAAATTAAAAAGGCTATTGATGTTGCCAGAAGAACTATGGAAAAAGAAGCAAAAGCACTTAATTTTATTGAAGCAGCAATGTATCGCGACGAAATTTATCGTCTCGAAAAACTTATGGGTAAAAAAAATAATTGATAGTTACGACTTTACGCTAAAACGTTTTAGATATTTGTTTTTGTGATATTAATTTTATAAATTTCGCAAACAAATATTGTTTTTATGAAATACATAACTTTGCTTTTAGTTTTCTTTCCTATCTTAATAGCCAGCAGTTGTAAAAGCTCTAAAAAAACTGAAAAAACTACATCAGTAAAATCCACCAACCAAACTATAAAAAAATTAATAGTTGATAAAAACTTCGATTTCACAAACTATAAAAAAGAGTTTATTATCAAAACCGCATCAGTCACAGACAGCACATTATCAATTACTTTCACATACACAGGATGCAGTGACGATGAGTTAGATTTACTGTTTAATGGAAATTACTTAAAAAGTTTGCCAGCCAAAGCATCCTTAAACTTAATTAAAAAGTCTGGTATAAAAGATTGCGGAAAAAAGGTGGAAAAAACTTTGCTTTTTAATATTGCCCCTGTTCAATATCCAGGAACAAAATCGCTTATTTTACAATTTGCTAACTACGAACCTAAATTAATTTATAATTACTAATTCATATTGTTTATGAGAAAATTTAAACTTTTATTTTTTGCAGTTATTTTAAATTTCCTTTTTGCTGGAAGTTTAATTGCACAATTAAGCTATGGCGGAAAACCAGTTAGCTTTAATCAAAAAATCGCTTTACAAAAATCTGTTCAGACTGTTACAATGCAACCAATAAATGTTGCACTGTTAAAAGCTGAAGATTTAGCAAATGAAAACAACAAGGATATTCCTTGGCGATTTGGAAAAAATATAGATGTTAACATTAATATGGAAACATCAGGTACATGGGATTTATTACCAAATGGTGATAAATTATGGAGAATACGTATTTATTCTCAGGGTGCACTTACAATGAATTTTAAATTCAGTAAATATACACTCCCTGATGGCGCAACATTATTTTTATATAATGAAGATCACTCTGAAGTACTTGGTTCTTTCACAAGCGCAAATAATCAGGCTTCGGAAATTTTTGCAACTACACTTATTCCAGGCGAAACAATTACTTTAGAGTATTACGAACCTGCTAATGCTGCTTTTTCTGGCGAATTAATTATTGACAGAGTTACACATGGATACCAGAATGTTTTTGACTTTGCCGCTAAAGGATTTGGAACTTCTGGAAGTTGTGAAAGAAATGTTGCCTGTAACCCTGATTCTGTGGGTTGGTCAAAACAGATTCGTTCGGCATGTATGTTAGTTGTTGGAGGAAGTGGTTTTTGCAGTGGTGCATTAATTAATAATACTTCAAATAATGGCACACCATATGTTTTAACCGCAAACCACTGTAGTACTAGCAACGACTTTGCATCATGGGTTTTTTGGTTTAACTGGCAAAGTGCAGGATGTGTAAATACTACAAACCCTGCTCACGATCAGGTAACAACTACAGGTTCTGCTTTAAAAGCAAGAAATGCTGGTTCTGATTTTTGCCTTGTTCAAATGAATGCCACGCCACCTTGTACCTTTAATCCATATTATTCTGGTTGGTCAAGATCAACAACACCTGCAACTTCAGCAGCATGTATTCATCATCCTGATGGCGATGTTAAAAAAATCAGTCTTTCTTCTCAAGCTGCTGTTTCGGCAACTTATTCAAGTGCTACTTGCTGGCAGATTTTTTGGACAGTTGGGTCAACTTGTACAGAACCAGGATCTTCCGGATCACCAGTATATGATCAGAATCACAGAATAATTGGACAACTTTATGGCGGACCATCTTCTTGCGGTGCTGCTGCATCAAGTATGAATGATTATTTTGGACAAGTTGCAGCTTCATGGGCTGGTGGCGGAACTAGTGCTACTCGTTTAAGTGACTGGCTCGACCCATTAGGAACTGCACCTCAATTTATTGATGGTTATGATCCATGTTTGCCAACGGCAACTTTAGATGCTGAATTAAATTCAATTACTATTCCAGTTGCTACATATTGTTCTGCACAATCTATTATTCCAACTGTTGTTATAAAAAATAATGGTACAACAACCCTTACAACATTAACAGTAAGGTATAATATTGATGGTGGAACAAATATTACTCAGGCATGGACAGGCAGTCTTGCAACAAGTGCTATTGCTACAGTTACTTTTCCTGCAATCACATTAGCAATGGGTACGCATGCATTTAATGCTTCATGTACTTCTCCTAATGGTGGAACAGATTTAAATTTAACAAATGACACAAAAACAATTAGCTATACTGTTTCAACCGGACAAGCTCTTCCATTTACCGAAGACTTTGAAGCTACTACCTTCCCTCCTACTAACTGGACACTTAACAATACTGATGGCGGAGTTACATGGGTAAGAAAAGCTACAACTGGAAATGGTACAAGCACTGCATCTGCATCTGTTGATTTTTTCAATTACAATTCAGCCGGCCAAACAGATGAATTAATAACACCTTCATTACTATTCCCTATTGGTGCAATACAAATGACATTTAATGTTGCATACAGGCAATACCAGACCGAAGCTGATGGATTGCAAATTTATATTTCTACAGATTGTGGAGTAACTTATAACGCAACTCCAATTTATGATAAATCAGGTGCTGCTTTAGCAACCACAACTGCATCAACAACTGCATTTACTCCAAATACTGCTACACAGTGGAGAATGGAAACTGTTGATTTATCAGCATACTCCAACAATAGTGTAAAACTAAAATTCGTTAGCATTAATGCATTTGGTAACAATTTACATATTGACGATATAAATATACAATCGCTTTCAACTCCTCCGGTTGCAGATTTTACATCAGCAATTGCTTCGTCTTGTTCGGGTGGTGTACAATTTACCGATATTTCAACAAATATTCCTACATCATGGTTATGGGATTTTGGTGATGGACAAACTGCAACAACACAAAACCCAAATCATAATTATATGTCAAATGGAACATATACTGTAACTCTAACTGCAACTAATTCTTTTGGTAGTGATCAGGAAATTAAAACAAATTTAATAACTATTAATATGCCTGCTTCTCCAACTCCAACAAACGGCGTAAATTGCGGAGCTGGTACAGTAAATCTTGGAGCTGCTGGACTTGGAACACTTAACTGGTTTGATTCTCCTTCATCAACTACTGTAATTGGTACTGGAACTGCATTTACTACTCCATCTATTTCTAGCACTACTACCTTTTATGTAGAAAGCAGTACTGCAAATTATGGTGCCTCACAAAATGTTCCTAGTCCAGATATAACAACAGGAACAAATTCAAACACTACTAGATATCACATTTTTACAGTTACTAATCCAATCAAACTTGTTTCTGTTCAAGTTAGAACAACAATTGCAGGAAACAGAACTGTTGAATTAAGAAGTAGTGCAGGAACTGTATTACAATCATTAGTTGTTAATATTCCAACTGGTACCAATAGAATTACTTTAAATTGGGATATTCCAGCCGGAACAAATTACCAAATTGGATTAGCTACAACATCTACCGTTAATTTATTCAGACATACTACAGGTTTAACATATCCATACCAAATAGCTGGATTGATTTCTATAACTGCAAATAGTTCATCTACTACTTATGGTTTCTTTTACGATTGGGAAGTTCAACCATTTAACAGTTGTACAAGTGCAAGAATTCCAGTTATTGCAACAATTAACACACCAGCTGCAGTTGGTTTAAATATTAGCGCAACAGCTACTACTATATGCCCTGGAACAAGTGTTACATTTACTGCAAATCCTTTAAATGGTGGTACTACTCCAATTTACCAATGGAAAGTTAATGGAGTAAACACAGGAATAAACAGTGCTACTTTTACAACTACCACTTTAGCAAATAATGATATTGTAACTTGTGTTATGACATCAAATGCAACATGTGTTACCGGAAGTCCTGTAACGTCAAATGCTATTACAATAACTTCAACCAGTACAGTTCCCGCTAGTATCTCTATTATTTCTAACAGCGGAACATCGTTATGTGCTGGACAAAATTCAACATTTACAGCAATACCAATAAATGGTGGAACAACTCCAACATACCAATGGCAAATTAATGGTGTTAATGCAGGACCTAATTCAGCTACTGTAACAACCAATGCATTAAGCAACAACGATGTTATCACTTGTATAATGACATCTTCATCAACTTGCGCAACAGGTAGTCCAGCGACTTCAAATAGTGTAACTGTTACTGTAAATCCAACGGTTACACCTTCAATTACAATTTCTTCACCAAATACTACAATTTGCCCAGGTGATAATGTAACAGCTTTAGCCACTCCAACTAATGGAGGAACAACACCAGTTTATCAATGGCAAGTTAACGGAGTAAATGCAGGACCAAATAGCCCTACAGTGTCAACAACAGCATTTAGCAATAATGATATTATTACATGTATTCTAACTTCATCAGAAGCATGTGTAACTTCAAATACTGCAACATCTAATTCATTAACAATTATAGTTTCAGGAACTGCGCCAGTTGCCAGTTTTACATATACTTCAAATCAACTTGATTTTATATTTACAAATACTTCAACAGGAGCTACAAGTTACTTATGGGATTTTGGTGATGGAAATACCTCAACGCTTCAAAATCCAAATCACTCTTATACTGCTTCTGGATTATATATTGTTACGCTAACAGTAACCAGTAATTGCGGAACAAATAATGTTATACAATCTGTTAATGCTATTGGAAGTGAAATTTCAATAAATAATTCTCAAATATTTGTAATTATTTATCCAAATCCTGCTAAAACAAATGCAAATATCGAGATTAGCGGAGTAGTTTCAAATGAAATAAATATTGAAATTACTGATATTTTAGGCAGACCAGTATATTTAAATAAATTTAATAATGCATCAGGAATAACAAAGGTTAATTTAGATTTTACAAATTTTGAAAAAGGAATTTACTTTGTTAAAGTTAATGCTGATAATAAAAATCGCATTGTTAAGTTTATTCACGAATAATTCTTTTTAGAATTTATACTTAAAAGCTCCAGATTATGGAGCTTTTTTGTTTTACATTAAAACCTAACAGATTTGTTTCTTAAATCTTTTATAAAAGATTTAAGAAACAAATAATTTAACTGTATTTATAAATTTTATATTTTTGGTAAAATTTTTTAACCAAACAAATCAATGCTTTATGAAAAAAATTGTAACGATAATAACTATAGTATTATTCTCGGCAAATTTATTTGCTCAAATAAACAAAAATGAAGTTCAGGCAAAAATCACTTTACGTGACGGAAGTATATACAATGGTTCAATAAACATTAAAAATATTGATTTGCAAACCGACTATGGAAAATTATCAATTCCAATTAAAAATGTAAGCTCAATTGGAGTAGGGTTAACACCTGACCGTTCTAACAAAATAAAATTAGAAAACCTTGCAACTCAACTTTCAAATGAAATAGAAGAAACCAGAAAAATAGCATATGATGAACTACTTAAAATTAAAGCCGGTGAAATTTTTGTACTTACAGATTATTTATATTCTGATAAATACACACCACCTATTGATAATTCATATAGCCTTGACCAACTAGTATCAGAATTAAATACATTATTAAATTTAAACGATAATGTTGGAGAAAAAGACATTATTTCTATTGATGGAGAATATACTATGGGTGGTGTATTTACATTTCCATCTGTTGAAATTAAAACCGAATTTGGTGCACTAACAATTCCTAAGGATAAAATGTCGAAAATAGAAATAACCTATGTTCCTTCAACTGGTGGTGAATCTGCTAAAATAATTAATCTTCCTTCATCAAAATACATTAGTGGAAACCCAAATGGTGGGTGGTACAGAACCGGCATTAATGTAAAAAAAGGTCAGCGAATTACGATTACTGCAACAGGTGAAGTTACTCTTGCTTCACTATCAAATGCAAAATACTCACCTAACGGCGCTGCAGGTACATTAGAAAGCACAGTTAATAACACTTATCCTACTTACGGACAATTGGTTTATAAGATTGGTGAAATAGGAACCGCTGTTACTGCCGGCGCTAAATTTAATGGAACTATGACAGAAAGCGGAATGTTATATATTTCAATTTACGAAACGGTTTATAATGCTGCTAATACTGGATCTTATAATGTGAATATAAAAGCGAATTAGTTTGAGAGTTAAAAGTGGTAAACCTATTTGAGATAAATAAAAACAATAATTTAACCTGAGTTTGATATAATAACGCTAGCTAATAACAAACGCAATACGTTAATAATAATCACAATAACAACAATCTAAAATGTCATACTGAGCTTCGCGAAGTATCTATTTGTCAGAAATATAGATTTAGCTTTGCTAGAAATTATTCTTAAATACGTTCAGAATTACAAATTATATCGAACTCACGTTAATTATAATTTATTCGGTACTCATATACTTTAATAACTAAAAGTATATCAATATAATCAAATGGTTTTAGTACTAAACACATTGATTTTTAATTGCTAAAATCTTAATTTTTATTAACAAGATGACAAATAATTTGCTTATTTAAAATAAATCTCTTTACATTTGCATCAAATTAAAAAAACTAATTTTATTAACTTAAATCTATTAATTATGAAAAAAATGAGAATTTTTGCTCTTATCGTTTTAGCTGGTGCTACAATTTTTACAAGTTGTAAAAAAGATGAAGAAACAGTTTTAGCTGATCCAACAATTTCCTTCCAAGGTGGTACTAACTCTTTAGTTTTTAACGGAACAAACGCAATTGACGTTAACGTTACTGTTGCTGCTGAAGGTAAAATTGAAACAGTTTCTTTACAAGGTCCAAGTTTAAGCGGAACAGGAACAACAACAACTCCTATTACAGCACTTTTTGGAACTTCAGGTTCAGATAACGCAAAAAATCAAACTTCTGCTATTTATATGTTCCAGGTTTCTTCAGCTAACTTAGCTCTTGCTTTAGTTAACCATACAACTGGTTTTACATATACATTTACAGTAACTGATCAAGAAGGAAAATCAACAACAGCTACTTTTACAGTAACAACTCCTGCTGCTGCTAACACTCCATTTGCTTCAAACCAAACTGGTGTTTTCTATCATGTTGCTGGTTTATTACATGGTGCTTATGACCTTGACGCAAATGCAACAGTAGGTATATCTGGCTTAGCTACTGCTAAATCAATGAAAAACACTGACTTAGCTGGCGCTGCTTTCACAGGTACATGGACATCTGATGCTGCTAACGCAACAATGTACGTAAAAACAACTACTGCTTATAGCGCAATATATCAAGAAAATGCTGCAACACTTTATGCTGCTGGTACAGCTTCAGCTACTGTAACTAATCCTGCACTTAATGATGTTTACATTGCTAAAAAAGGAACTACATATTATGTGATTTCAATCACTGCTGTTGAGCCTGCATTCAGCACAGGAACAGGCACAAACACAGGTCGAATTACATTTAACTACAAAAAATAATTAAATTATTTTTAAATTTAAAAAGCCGGTCAATATTTTGATCGGCTTTTTTATTTGTACAAATTCAACTTTTAGCATTGATTTATTTCAATCATGTTTATTATTTTTTAAATTTACATAATTAATTAAATCAATATGAAATTTTTAATAAAACTTTGTTTATCAACTGCGTTAATATTTTTATTGTATAATTTAAATATATATTCCCAAACAGAACTTAATACTGGCGATATAGCTGTTGTTGGAGTTAATGCAAATAATGGAGTTTGTAGTGGTACAACAACTGAAGATAATATCAGTATTGTTTTTTTTAAAGATATAACCACAGGTACAACTATAGATTTTACTGATAATGGTTGGGAAAGAACTAATATTGGTCAATGGGGAAATACCGAAGGAACCATAAGAGCAACTCGAACCGGTGCAACAATTCCGGCAGGCACTGTTGTAACATTTAAATTTACTGCTACATACGCTTCACTTTTTCCGGATGCGGCTTGGTCATTCTCTTCAATAAACGGAATGACTACCTTAAATTTAAATAGTGGTGGCGATCAGATTTACTTTATGCAAGGCGGTAGCTGGACTAACCCAAACAGTGGTTTACATAATTCGAGTTATACCGGTGATATTCTGTTTGGCTTTAACACTAAAACAACATGGGTTGCAGATGGAACAACTCAGCAATCAAATTTGTATACTGGTTTAGGTTGTTTTAGCATGTCGCCAACTGGTGGCGCAACAGATTTTATTAAATATACCGGCGATACCAGCGGAACCGACCAAAAGAGCTGGGTTGTTAGAATAAATAATCCTACAAACTGGACGAGCTATGCTTCATGCGCATTATATAACTCTGGTAGTTACAATTATTTATCGAATATTAAATTCAGAATAACATCATTTTTTAATGTAAATGCAGGCAACGACAGTACTATATGTTCTTATAATCCATCTTTTGCACTAGGCGGAACTCCGGCCGGAGGAACATGGTCGGGAACTGGCGTTTCTGCAGGCACTTTCGATCCAGCCACCTCTGGCTCAGGAGTATTTACTGTAACTTACACATATAATGATTTAGGATGTTTATATTATGACACTAAACATATTACTGTAACTGCGTTACCAGATGCATCATGGACAAGTCCCGGTAATTGGTGTATTTCTGGAGGAAATATAAATTTAAACACATTAGTTACCGGTCAGGCTGGCGGAACATGGGCAGGCACAGGCTTTACAGGAAACAGTTTTAATCCGGCAACATTAAACGGTAACATTCCTATTACATATACTGTTATTAACGGAGGTTGTACTAATAATGCCATACACAATATAAATGTTACTCCGATTGCAGCCATTGCTTTAACATCAGCTGCAGGCACAAATGCACAATCGCTTTGCATAAATACTTTAGCAAATAACATTACATATTCAGTTACTGATGGAGGAACCGGAGCGAGTGTTTCTGGATTACCAACAGGAATGTCTGGCATATACAGTGGTGGAACATTTACTATCAGTGGAACACCAACAGTAAGCGGAACATTTAATTATACTGTTACAACAACTGGCACATGTACTCAAACAACAGCAAATGGGAGCATAACAGTTAATCCAAATGCAGCAATTGCATTAACTTCAGCAATAGGCACTAATTCACAATCCATTTGTATAAATACTTTGGCAAATAACATTACTTATTCTGTTACTGGTGGTGGAACCGGAGCAACAGTTTCGGGATTACCTACAGGAATGTTGGGATTATTTAGTGGTGGAATATTCACTATTAGTGGAACTCCGACAATTAGCGGAACATTTAACTTTACAGTCACAACAACAGGTACATGTATTCAAACTACAGCAAATGGGAGTATTATGGTAAATCCAAATGCAGCTATTGCATTGACTTCAGCAGTTGGCAGTAATTTGCAATCATTATGTATTAATACTTCTGCTAACAATATCACATATGATATAACTGGCGGAGGAACCGGAGCAAACGTTTCGGGATTACCTACAGGAATGTCAGGAGCATATAGCGGAGGAACTTTTACAATTAGTGGAACTCCAACTATTAGCGGAACATTCAACTATATTGTTACAACAACTGGGACATGTACCCAGACTACAGCAAATGGTAGCATTACTGTAAATCCGGATGCTGCAATTTTATTAACATCTGCAGCAGGAACAAATAATCAAACATTGTGCAGTAGTACACCAATTACAGATATTACATATTCTATTACAAACGGTGGAACTGGTGCAAATATAATTGGATTACCATCGGGAGTATCTGGAAATTATAGTGGTGGAATTTTTACTATAAGCGGAACACCTTCAGTTTCGGGAACATTTAATTACACTGTAACAACAACAGGAACATGTATACAGACAAATGCATCAGGCACAATTACTATTACAACAATTCCAATTGCGTCAATTTCGTATGATGGAAATCCATTTTGCACATCTGTTACAACTGTTACTGTAACTCAAACAGGATCGGGAAGCGGCACATATTCATCAACTGCCGGATTAACAATTAACACAACAAATGGCACAATAACACCTGGCACAAGTTCTGCAGGAACTTATGCGATAACCTACACAATTCCACCATCTGCTGGCTGTCCTCAGATAATAGCTATTGACACCGTTACAATAAATCCACTACCAATTGCTACATCAAGCTCAACAAATATTCAGTGTAATGGTGGTTCTGCAACAGTCACAGTAAACGGATCAGGCGGAACCGCACCTTATGCAGGAACAGGTGACTTTACAGTCACAACAGGAACATACAGTTATATTGTTACCGATAATAATGGCTGTTCAGCAACAACAAATATTACAGTTAATGAACCAACTGCTTTAATAGCCACTTCAACTGCAACACCTATTTTGTGTAACGGAGAAACTACAACTGTTGTTGTTTCAGCAAATGGTGGAACATTACCATATTTTGGTGATGACATTTACACTGAGAATGCAGGAATATTTAGCTATATTGTTACTGACAATAATGGTTGCACTTCATCAACAACTATTACATTAACTGAACCAACAGCAATAAACTCAACAATAGCAACAACACTTGCCGGCTGTGGTTTATCTAATGGAAATGCTACTGTAACAGCCTCTGGAGGAACAGGCACGCTTAGTTATTTATGGACAAGTGGAGGAACAAATGCAATTGAAAATAATTTGGCAGCTGGTTCTTACACAGTAACGATTACTGATAACAATAATTGCACTTCAACAAATATTGCAAGTATTTCAAATATTGGAGCGCCATCAACCAGCACTATCCCTACTAATATTTTATGTAACGGTTTAAATAATGGTGCAATTGACTTAACAGTTAATGGCGGCACCGGACCATTTAATTTTTTATGGAATAATGCTGCAATTACAGAAGATTTATCGAACATTTCGGCAGGAACATATAATTATACTGTAACAGATGCTTCGAATTGTCAGGCAACAGGTTCGGTAAACTTAACAGAACCAACATTATTAATTGCATCAGCAACATCAACACCAATTTTATGTAATGGCGAAACTACTTCTATTACAATCATTGCAAATGGAGGAACATTACCTTATACAGGAATTGGAAATTTTACAGAAAATGCAGGAAATTATAATTATGTTATAACAGATAACAATGGCTGTACATCATCAACAATTATTACAGTAAATGAACCTTCAATTATTAACATTTCAAGCATTACAACAAACCCAACTTGTTTTGGGAATAATAATGGTTCCATATCATTAACAGTAGATGGCGGAACACCTTCATATAATTATACATGGTTAGGAAATATAACCACTCAAAACATTTCCAACATTGGAGCTGGTAGCTATACTGTTACTGTTTCGGATGCAAATAACTGTACAGCAATTTTAAATTCTACAATTACAAGTCCAACACCAATTTTAATTTCTGACACAATTTTAACTAATTCAAATAACACTGCAAACATTGACATAACAGTAACTGGAGGTTTATTCCCATACAACTATCAATGGTCAAACTCTGAAACAACTCAGGATATTTCAAATCTTACTAATGGAACTTATATTGTTACCGTTACTGATATGAATTTATGTATTTCTTTGGATTCTTTTACAATAAACATTCCTGATATACCATTCACAATACCATCAGTAATTACCCCTAACAACGATAACACTAATGATGATTTTGAAATTAAAAATATTCAATATTATTCTGATGTTACAGTTCAGATTTTTAATCGTTGGGGCGATCAGATATTCAAGTTTAAAGGAAGTGGTATTGAATATAATGATAAAACTAATCGTTGGAATGGGAAATTAAAAGGAAAAGATTTACCAATGGGAGGATACGTATACATTGTTATAATTGGTAGCAACAACCCAGTTACTGGAGTATGCTCGATAATTAGATAAATAAAGATAAAAGTGATCTGTGAGCCACAGACCACGGGAGAGGGAAACAAATAATTCTAATACGTATCGATATAATTTGTCATAAATATAGATTCTTCACTACTCCGCCGCGGCGGACAGAATGACAAATTATATTTAACTCACGTTATTATAAATAACTTTTTTTGCAGCCAATAAAGTATTTCTTAACAAACTAACAATAGTCATTGGTCCTACTCCACCAGGAACTGGAGTAATAAAACTACATTTAGGAGCAACTTCATCAAACTTTACATCACCTGTAAGTTTAAAGCCAGATTTTGTTAAATCGGACTTTACGCGTGTTGTTCCAACATCAATAACAACAGCACCTTCTTTTACCATATTTGCTTTTACAAATTCGGGCTGACCTAATGCTGCAATAATAATATCGGCCGTTGCACAAATATGTTCAAGATTTTTAGAACGACTATGAAGAACTGTAACAGTAGCATCGCCATAACTTCCTTTTTGCGAAAGTAAAACACTTATCGGTCTGCCAACAATATTACTTCTTCCTAACACAACGCAGTGTTTTCCTGAAGTTTCTATTTTATAACGTTTCAAAAGTTCTACAATTCCAAAAGGAGTTGCAGAAACAAATGAAGGCAGTCCGATAACAGTGCGACCTACATTTACCGGATGAAAACCATCTACATCTTTACTTGGATTAATAGCTTCTATAACAGCCTGCTCACTTATATGTTTTGGTAACGGAAGCTGAACTATAAAACCATCAACATCGTTATCATTATTTAATTCATGAACTTTTGAAAGCAATTCCTTTTCTGTAACATTATCCTCAAAACGAATAAGACTTGATTTAAAACCAACCTCATCGCACGATTTCACTTTATTTGCAACATAGGTTTCGCTACCACCATCATTTCCAACAAGAATGGCTGCAAGATGAGGAACCTTCCCTCCTGCTTTTTTAATGTTCTCGACTTCTATAGCAATTTCAGCTTTAATTTCGAGAGATATTTTTTTACCATCAATTAATTCCATAATTATTTAAATGACAAATTTTATAAAACAGATAACAATATATTTATTAGGCTATTTAGCTATTAAGTTATTAGGTTATTTTACATATTTACATTACGAAGAGAAATTTTCATAACAGAATAACTATTAACTTAATAACTTTTATATTTATTTTCTTCTTTAATCTTTATACAATATTTACTGCGGTTGCTGCATATTTCGCATTGCATTTTTCAATTTGTTATTTCCACCGCTAAACATTTTCATCATTCTGCGTGTTTCATCAAATTGTTTTATTAAGCGATTTACTTCCTGAATATCGGTTCCACTTCCAACAGCAATACGTTTACGTCTGCTACCATTAATTATTGCGGGATTGCCTCGTTCTGCAGGAGTCATTGCACGAATAATAGCTTCAATACTTTTAAAAGCATTATCATCAATGTCAACATTCTTAAGAGCTTTGCCCATACCAGGAATCATTGAAGCCAATTCCTTTACATTACCCATTTTTTTAATTTGCTGAATCTGAGAAAGAAAATCATCAAAACTAAATTGATTCTTTGCAATCTTCTTCTGAAGTTTTCTGGCCTCTTCAACATCATATTGTTCCTGGGCACGCTCTACAAGAGAAACGATATCACCCATTCCCAAAATACGATCGGCCATACGTTCGGGATAGAAAACATCTAACGCATCAATTTTCTCGCCTGTTCCAACAAACTTAATAGGTTTATTTACAATTGATTTTATAGATAAAGCAGCACCGCCTCTTGTATCACCATCAAGCTTTGTTAATACTACTCCATGAAAATCTAGCTTATCATTAAATTCCTTTGCAGTATTAACAGCATCCTGACCAGTCATTGAATCAACAACAAAAAGAATTTCTTCTGGTGAAACTGCCTGTTTGATAGCAGAAATTTCTTTCATCATTTGCTCATCAATAGCCAAACGACCTGCGGTATCAATAATAACTGTATTTATTCCTTTAAGTTTAGCTTCTTTTATTGCATCCTGAGCTATTTTAACTGCGTTCATATTTCCTTCCTGACTATAAACAGGAACGCCTATTTGCTCTCCAAGTACCTTTAGTTGTTCAATAGCAGCAGGACGATAAATATCACATGCAGCTAATAAAACTGTACGACCCTTTTTTGTTGTTAAATAATTAGCAAGCTTAGCAGAAAATGTAGTTTTACCAGATCCTTGCAAACCAGCCATTAAAATAACTGCCGGACTTCCTTTAATATTAATATCAACACGCTGACCGCCCATTAAAAGAGCAAGTTCATCGTGAACAATTTTAATAAGCATTTGTCCAGGCTTAACCGACTTTAAAACATCCTGACCTAAAGCTTTTTCTTTTACAAGATCGGTAAAAGTCTTTGCAATTTTATAATTTACATCGGCATCAAGTAAAGCTCTACGAACTTCTTTAAGTGTTTCGGCAACATTAATTTCTGTAATACGACCTTCGCCCTTAAGTAATTTGAAGGATTTCTCGAGTTTATCTGCTAAATTCTCAAACATGAATATTTATTTTTGGGAAGCAAAGTTAAAAAAAATGAACTAAATATTATATAAAAATAATATCATACAGTAGATTGATAAAAGAAAGTTAAACTATTTGTACAACAAGGCGGAATATAAAATATCCCATTTTATTATCCATTTCTAAGACCGTGGCTTGCGACACACAGACAACAAGGGTATAATTTAAGTTTGTTCATCAACTTAAGTTTATATCCTAATAATGTTAAAACTAATATATAGTATTATTAATTTTATTGGTCTGTGAGCCACAGACCAAGGTATTCGAATTATAATTAACGAAATCCCTGAATATTATAATTTAATGAGATTCCCATACTTGGAATTAGCTCACCATTGCGATAAAAAATCATTCCGCCTAAATTTGGTGAAACACTTAAATTCTCGGTTGGTTTTAAATGAATATTAATACCAAAACTACACGAAAGAACAACATTTGGGTTTTCGTAAAAATTAAATTCAGAGCCAAGTGGATTAATATAAGGCGCTAATTCAATGCCTTGCTTTGGATATGCATGATAACTAATTCCCTCTGGAATCATAAAAGAGAGAATAAAAAGTTCAACTGAATTAACATAAAGAAGTCCAAAAATAGAAGGATTAAAATGCATAGTATAATCGCCGCTATTATTACGACCTAATCCATATTTATAATTTAAAGAAAAATTGTGATCTATAAAAAACTCACCGCTAACTCCAGACATTGGCATTTCATTACCTCTATAAGAATTTAACTGAGTATAAACGCCTATTCTGAAATCACCACTTTCTTGAGATTGCGAAATAAGTGAAATACAAACTAATAGAATTATAACAAGATATTTGCGCATTTTATAATTTTAAGCACAACCGATTACAAATTTTATTCCTAAGATTAAAAAAATCTTTCCAAAAATAATAATAAAGACAAGTTAAATGCGTAATTTTGTTGATTACAACAGATTAACAATTTTATAAATAAATATTCGTTAAATATTGAAAATATTTTTTGAATACCGGGCAACGAAATAAACCTCTAATTTGTCTTACAATAAAAAAGGTACTTAATGATACCTGAAAAAAAACTAGTAGAACTATGTCTCAAAAAAGATTCGAGCGCACTGGATCAGCTTTACAACAGCTATTCCAGCAAAATGTACGGAGTTTGTTTGAGGTATGCAAAAAATCGTGACGACGCTCAGGATTTAATGCATGATGGTTTTATAAAAGTTTATACAGGTTTGCATGAGTACAAATTTGAAGGTTCTTTAGAAGGCTGGATAAGAAGAATAATGGTAAACACCGCCATTAACTTTTATAAACGTAAATCGGGTCATTATTTAATTGAAATCGATGGCAACGAGGAAATGTTTAACGGGTTTGAAGATAATATTATTGAGCAGATTTCTACCGCAGAATTGCTTGGTTACATTAACGAAATGCCCGATGGTTACAGGATAGTGTTTAACTTATATGTTATAGAAGGCTACCAACATAACGAAATTGCCGAGATATTGGGAATTTCGGATGGCACTTCTAAAACCCAGCTAATGAAGGCAAGAAAGTATCTTATGAAAAAAGTAAAAAAAGAGGCTTATGAAAACGTTTACGGAAAATAATTTTGACGAGCTTTTCAAAGAAAGGTTCTCAAATTTTGGAGAAAATCCTCCCGAAAGTGTTTTGCAACGCATTAAAAATACTGCATCAAGTATTCCACAACACACTCCATTCTGGAAAAAAGGAGGTTTTTTTGCTAGTATTGGCGGGGCAATAATTTTAATTTCTGGAATTTTAGTTATAAATTCATTTAGTACAAATACTGATAAAGTTGAACAAAATAATGTTTTAGCAGAAAATCAATCTAATTCATTAATTGCTACTGAAAACAATGTTATTGATAACAACATAGAAACTGTAACAGTTTCTAATGAAAATAATATTAATACTGATTCAAAGGAAATAAAAAATGAAACTGTAATTAATAAAATAGCTTCTGAAAACAATGACAACAAAATTGCAAATAATAACACTCCAGATTTACCTGTAACAAATAAAAACATACAGGCAAATAACAATTCACAAGATAACATTGTACCAAACTCCAAATTTTCTATAACAGTAAACGTAAAAGCTTCAACTTGTCGCAAAGCCAATGGCAAAGCTACACTAACTGCAGACGATCAGACCGTGAAATTTTACTGGGTTGAATTAGATCCAAATAACCCAACAAATAGTAAAGAAAATTTAAGTTCTGGTACATACAATGTAAAAGCAATAAATGTTAATGGTATTGTAAATAATTTTACAGTTATTATTCCCGACAGCGGTATTATTAGAACACGTTTTACCCATTACGAAATGACGCAAACAATTGGGGTTCCTGTTTATTTTACTAACAAAACTACCGTTGACGGAAATAATTTTGAAGAAATTGAAAGTTTATCTTTCAAATGGTATTTTGGTGACGGTCAGACTTCAAATGAAATAAACCCAGAGCATTTGTATAATTCTACCGGACCATTTGTTATCTCATTAGTTGTGAATAATTCTATTGGTTGTAAAGATAGCAATAGTGTAGCACCATTATATATTGCAGAATCTAACATAGATAATCCAAATATTTTCACACCAAATGGTGATGGTATTTTTGATGTTTTTAAACCTTCGGCTCAAGGCATGAAAACTTTTCAATGTACTATTTTCAACAGAAATGGAACTCAGATTTATGAATATACAAATCCAGAGCAAGGCTGGGATGGAAAAATAAATCATGGATTACAAATGGCAACTCCAGGCACTTATTTTTATATTATTAAAGGAGTTGGAATTGATGGCAAAATTATAAGTATTAAGCAATCACTGGATATACGATATTAAAAAACTAGCGTTGATTTTAAAGAAGGCAAATTGTTAAAACAATTTGCCTTTTTTTATTCCGCAGAGTCCCTTTCAGGAGACTCTGCGGGACTGTGATACTGTTGGTGATAACTCCAACTGTAGCTCAAAGGCTAAAAACTGTTGGAGATAACTCCAACAGTGGCATAAAAAGAGAAGACTCTGCGGGACTTTAGAGAAGGCTCTGCGGGACTTTAATTACTGTTGGTGATAACCTCCAACAATGGCAAAGATAACCCCAACAGTGGCTTTGAGAAATAAAATAGAGTAAAAAAAATGACTATTATTTTTTTTCCTTCTCTTTAAAGGAACCTAGAATTTTATTAATTGAGGGCAAATAATTTTGTTTATTGTTTTCGCTGCACCATACAGTAATTTCATAAAATTTATTTGTACCCTGATATATTCCAGTATAAAAACAGACATTCTGGTTACTGCTATCGCGGTTATACAAGCCACAAATAGTAAACAATAAACTTTTATAGCCATTAATAATAGTGTCTTTAGGAGTTTCAAGATTTCCTCCCTCTAAAGTTTCGTCTAAAATATTATTCGCTACAAAATTATAGTAATCGTAAATTGAGGTTAATTCAAAATTCTCATAAATAGAATCATCATACACAACAACAGATAAACCATTTAAATAATCGCTGGTATCTTCTATTAAATTTAAAACCGAGCCTTCCTGAGTTTCTATTGGCTGAATTAAATTTGACGGAATTGAAATTGAAAAATCATTGTTTCCCGTTTCAAGAAAATCATCTTGATTAACAGAACATGAGCAGATAAATAAAATAGAAACTATAACTACTGAAAATACTTTTAGCATTATTGAATTTTAATTACTTTAATTGTTGAATTTCTTTGCACACCACTAATATTAATGTAATATAGACCATTTATTAAAATTCCTGTAGGTATTGTTAAATAATTATAACCAACATTTATTTTAAAAGAATATTTAGACATTATGTTTCCTAGCTGGTTAAAAACCGAGACAGTATAATTATCTTCAACTGTAGAATATATCTCAATTTCTTCAGTCTCCGAAACAGGGTTTGTATATTTTATTGTTTGGTAATTTGTTAAATTATCATTAATTCCGATATGCGCAGTTTGATTAATTTTTAATTTTAGTGTAACAGGTAGATGATCTGACATATTTTGAAGTGCAGTAACAACGGTTGATGGTACGGAATAATTTGCAGGACTGTTAATGCTTTGATTAAATCTATTTCCATCCTGCCCTATAACACTATAAGAATTAGGAATATAAGAAACTTTTGAAATATTATTCATTATATAAAAAGATGCTAAAATAAAATCAAATCTATCATCCATTCCACCAGAAGCTTTACAATCATTACTAATATCAACACTAGTACTTTGTGTGTGATACAGTGCAAATGCAGAATTATTATACCAACTTCCTAGTTTATTTACCGGATCGTAAAACCGAATATTTGAGTTTGAATAATTTATTAAATTTTGAAAACAAGTTTCGGTGCTCGATTGTACATTAAAATCTCCCATTACTACAACATTACCCAAATTACTACTATTGATACTGTTTAAATAGTTCATCAAAAGCGAAGTCTCGGCAGCTCTATCCGATTGATCGGCAGTGGTACTCCCTGCCTTAAGATGCATTTGCACACAAGTAAAATATACTGTATCAAAAAGAGTAGCTAAATCGGGACTATTATAATAAAATTTATAAATCATAATATCACGAACTCCAGTAGGTAAATAATTCTGACTATAAAGTTTTACTTTATCTGAATTATAAAATATTGTACTAATAATAGTAGAGCTATTAGAATTTACATAATTTGCTTTTCTATAAGAAGAAATTCCATTACGATTTAACACACTATCAAGAATACGAAGAGCTGTAGAATTACCCGAGCCAATTTCATTTACTCCAAAAATATCTGGCTTAATGTAGGTGAAAATAGTTTTTAAATAACCATCTTTTGCATTTACATTGTTATTTGTTAATGTACAATAAGAAGGATAATAATTATAATTAAGAAGATTATAAGTCATTACCTTTATTGTGTCTTGAGCTTGCACATTAAGAGCAAAAAAGAAAATAAGGATCAAAAAAATATTTTTCATTTTGTTGATTTTTTATTTTCTTACAAAATGCTGCATTTCTACTGGAATTTCAAATGAAAACTCAACCATTCCCATTACTTCACCATTTTCATTCCATGGTGCTTGAAAAATCATTTTCTTTACACCATTTTTTTCGATAGTATATGCATTAGTTGTATTTTCTGATAACATTTCAGTTATTTTATTACGAGAAACGGGATTATGATAATCGTTTAAATTTTTCCCTATAAGTGCTTCGCCACCATAATTTTCGAAAACTTTGGCAGATTTTTTATTCATATAAAGAATATTACCATCCTTATTGCTAACAGTTATAGCAACAGGCAATTCTGATAAAAACAAATCGGTCATATAATAATTTTAAATTAATGCAAAGTTAAGCGTATTTGAGCTTTTTTCATATTATCATATTTATTTTTTAATATATGAAATTGATAAACTACGCAAAAGCATTACTTTTACTACTTACTTGAATAAGAAAATTTTTGAAAAAAATAATATTAA
>CAILUD010000026.1 GCA_903837285.1 uncultured Bacteroidota bacterium
GTGTGGCATTTGGACTTGAGTTAGTAATTGTTGTTCCCGCAACATTTATTCCTGTACCACCAGTGTATGTTGTATTGTTATCTGTACTTGAAATTGTAAAGTTAGGATAAGTTCCTGTAACTGTTGTTGCGCCAGCTTGTGTTAAAGTTACTGTTTGATCAGGTGCTGTATTACTAATTGATGTTCCTGTTACATCAATTCCACTTCCTGCAGTATATGGAACTGTTCCACCTGTAGATGTGATTAAAAAATTAGGATAAGTACCGCTTACAGACGTAGAACCAGCTCCTGATAAAACTATATTCTGATCGGGCTGAGTATTATTAATTGTAAAATTAGGATAGGTTCCAGAAACACTTGTTCCTGTACCAGAGTTTAAGACAACTGTTTGATCTGGTGAAGTGTTAGAAACTACATTTCCAGTAATATCAATTCCATTGCCTGGAGTATAAGTAGACCCTGCATTACCAGATGTTTCTGCATATAGCGCATAAGGAACAGATAACAGTTGTGTGGTTCCCATATCTAAGTAGCTGGTTCCTCCAAGTGGATCGGCTTCAACTTTTATAAAGTGGGCAGCGATTCCCCAGCTAATACCTGCAAAATTTCCTGATGTCACCCCAGTTCCAATAGATAATATAACAACACCAAAAGCATTTGTAGTTACTGTATGGGTTTCGGTATATTCAACCGTTCCTGTGATTGATCCTGAAATTATACTAATTTGAAAACTTACAGGCTGACTAACCAATGCTGTTCCTGATGCATCACGAACTATTGCTTGGTATTGGAAAGACTGTGGTGTTTGTGCAAATGTGCACAAAGTTAGCATTACAAAAATGCTTAATATTAAAATTTTATTCATAACAATATAAAGATATGTTTTACAGCAAATTTATGACAATTTATATTAAAAATGAAATTGTTTGCTTTGAAAAATTGTAACGAAACAAAAGATTTTAATGTAATGTGATGTAAGTGATAGAAATCAAATGAAATATAAGTATTAGGCTAGTGTGAATATGTTGATAAAATTTAAATTCTTTTTATAAATATAAAAAGTTTTAAATAAAAAATTCCAGAAGAATAAATCTTCATGAATAAAAAAAATATGTTAAAAAGCTATTTTCGATAGTTGGTAATTGAATTTTCTTTTCAAAAATATTAAAATGGATACATAGCTATCATTTGTTTGAAAAATATAAGGCTGATTTACATCTAAATCAGCCTTATATTTTAGAAAAATGTAAAATTATTTTTTAGAAACACCTAATACAGTTTTAAGATTATTCATTTCTGCTTTTAATTTTTCAATTTGATTCTGTTGATCTGTTTTAAGTAAATTATAATTTGATTCAAGCTTTTCGTTTTTAGCTTTTAAATCATCAATTTGTTTTTGCTGATCTTTAATTGCTTCAATTAAAATAGGAGTAAATTTTGGATAATCAACCATTTTATATCCTTTACTATCAGTTATTATTAGTTCAGGAAATAATGGTTCTACATCCTGAGCGATCACTCCAATTTGCAATTTGTTATCGAAAACCATTTCTGGAAATTCATTAATTCTCCAGTTATAGTATACGCCTTTAATTTTAGATAATTTTAATAATGCTTCAGAAATTTCAACAATATCTTTTTTGTATCTTAAGTCAGAGCATGCTCCAAAAGTTCCGGTATAACATAAGCTACCATTTATTTGTACGTTGTTTAAATCAAATTCGCCATAAATTAAAGGAGCATTTGTTGAGGAATTATCTATAAATAATCTGTTTGAAGTATTCGCAGTTAAAGATCCGCCGGCACTATAGCCAATAAAAACATTACCTGTACCAGTTCTTTGTGTGGTAAAATTTCTTCCGGCTTGTTGGCCAATAAATGTATTTGAACTTCCAACAAAATTTTCTCCTGAATGAGAACCAAGATAAACATTATAATTACCTGCTCCATTATAAAAACCGCAATCTGCACCCAAGAAAGTGTTATATTGTCCAGAACTAGTTATACCACTATTATAGCCAAAAAATGTATTGTAAGAACCAGTAGTGTTTACTTCTCCGCTTTCATTTCCTACAAATGTATTTTTTTGACCAGTTGTAGTGTTAGTACCTGCTAAATTTCCAATAAAAGTGTTATAATAACCTGTAGTGTTATCGTAACCTGATTGATATCCCATAAATGTGTTTTTATAACCTGTAGTATTTGTAAATCCAGATTGGTATCCAATAAAAATATTTGCCCATCCAGGGTAAACAGGATTAGATACTGTTCCACCAGTATTGCTTCTACCTGCCTGATAACCAAAGAAAGTGTTATATTTTCCATTTGTTATAGCAATACCAGCTTCATGTCCAATTGAATAATTTTCTGGAGTTAAATTCATGTAATTTGACTTTAAAGTTCCTGCTATATTTTGAACGTTAAATCCCATAACACTGTCTTGTGTCCATACTCTGGTGTTTAATGGATTTACATTTAAATAATCATTTGTTATTGCTTTAGTATTATTTCTTCCGCTTACTGCAAATCCGCCTTTGTTAGATTTAGCGCCAGGCATATCTTTAACATATACATGCACGCTATCTGGATAAACCACAAAAACGGTTTGTCCTAATTTGTTTTTAACTTCGAATAATGGTTCTGTATCTAGAGAAGTAGGATCTTGCATTACCTCTAATTTTCCTCCAGGAGCAGTAGTTCCTATACCAACACGTCCGGTATTTTTAATTGTCATTCTAATAGGTAAAGTTGTTTTTCCAGAAGTGCCTAAATTATTTACGGCAAAATGTAAATCACCCGAAGAGAATGATCCTGTTCTAGAAGCAACAATTGCTGCAGTTCCGGTATATCCAGTTGTGTTTCCAATCGAGAATTTTATTCCAGAGCCATAATTAGTATTTGCAGTTTCTTGTCTTACATCAACACCAATATTTGCTAATACTATACTGTCGGCACTTGTATTCATTGGGTTTAAAGTTTGACGAACAACCAGATTTGATTGAAGGGGGGTAGTTGCTAACCCATTTATTGCAAATCTTGAATTAGCGTTATCCCAGAATAATCCTTGAACACCACCAAAGACTCCTGCATTATTAAACTGAACCATTCCATTAGTTCCGCCGGGTGTTCCGCTATTGGTTGCTGGTAACCAGCTTGTGCCATTCCAAGATAATACTTGTCCACTAGTTGGTGCAACTGCCGAAATTGCTCTTCCTTGCAACATGTTAGCATTCCATAAAGCTGTTGTAGTTTGGGCATTAAAAGTAGTGCCTCCTAGTGTCATTCCAGTTCCAGCTAAGTACGAAGTAGGGTTTTCCCATGTAACATAGGTGTTTG
Organism: uncultured Bacteroidota bacterium; assembly: GCA_903837285.1. Taxonomy (GTDB): domain Bacteria; phylum Bacteroidota; class Bacteroidia; order Bacteroidales; family GWA2-32-17; genus GWA2-32-17. Next base: position 3,337 of record CAILUD010000026.1, read on the forward strand.
GTGCCAATACGTGATTCGTTAAAACTTGTCCATCTAAACCACGGTTACCATTATAGTCTCTAATACCACCATAGTATAAGTCGATATAACTTAAATTGTTATAGTTTAACCCTAAAATATTTGCTCCTGTTAAGTTTTGATTATTCATTAATATGCCAGATGTTCCGGCACTATTGCCATTTGTTAAAGTTTGTGCTAAAGTTTGAGTTGAGCTAATTGTAGTACCTACAATTCCAATGCCTGTGCCAGGTGAGTATGTATTGTTAGCATCTGATGCTGGAGCCCAGTTTGTGCCGTTAAATTTTAATACTTGTCCATTAGTTGCAGCCATAGAATTAAGTTTAGATGCTGTAACGTTTCCATCTAATATTTTAGCTGTTGTTACAGCATTGTTAGTAATTGTTAATGCAGTGGCACCTGTAACTTCACCTGTATGTGTTGCATTAGGATTGGCATTTGTAACTGTGAAATTTGGATAACTCCCGGTAACAGAAATTCCAGTTCCTGATGAAATAACAATAGTCTGATCAGGAGAAGTGTTTGTTATTGTTCCTGCAGAAATTTGAATACCTGAACCTGCTAAATAGGTTCCGGCAGGACCAATCAATGAAGTTCCGCTGCCCCAAACACCCGCTGTTTTGGGTCCAAATAAAGTATTAGTAACAGTATTAATATAAAAGTCTCCATCTACTCCTTGAGATGTAGGATTTACAGTGCCGTTGATAATGGTTTTTCCATTAGTGCCATTTGTTCCAGCAGTTCCTTGTGGTCCGGCAGGAGCCTGAAATTCTACCCAATGAACTGCGTCCAAATATGGTTGTATAGTTGAAGTGAAAGATGTAGTTTGACAAATCCACATAGAATTTACTAATGCACTTGCTGTAGATCTATCAAAAACGTAATCGCCGTTAGCATATGTATTGCCACTTAGCCAATTACCTCTGTTTGTTAGTCCTGTTCCTGCAGTTCCTTGAATGCCCTGAATGCCTTGTGGTCCAACAAGTGGTGTCGCAGTTCCCCATGAGCCAGCATTTTTTGGTCCAAATAAAGTATTATTTGTTGTGTTAATATAAAAATCGCCATCAACTCCCTGTGTAGTTGGGTTTGAAGTTCCATTTAATACTGCTTTGCCATTTGTTCCATTACTTCCGTTAAGCCCATTTGTTCCATTTGTTCCGTTAGTTCCATTTGTGCCATCTTGGGATATCATTAGCCATGCAGAACTATTCCAGATATATGATTTTTTATCTGTTGTATTATAATATGCCTGATTTAAACTAGGAGTAGCAGGTGCTATGGCGAAAGATCCTAACCAGGATATTGAAATTCCATTAGTTCCTGCTGTTCCTTGTGAACCTTGTAATCCTTGAATTCCTTGTAATCCTTGCAGTCCTTGAATTCCATCCTGTGATAAAGTTTGCCATGTTGAACCATTATAAATATAAGACTTACCTAAGGCTGAGTTATAATATGCATTATTTAAGCTTGGGCTAGTTGGGGCAGTTGCATATGTTCCTAGCCATAAAATTGAAACTCCATTAACACCTGCTGTCCCTGGTATTCCTTGAATTCCTTGGTTTCCTTGATTTCCTTGTAATCCGGGGACTCCTTGAACGCCTTGAATTCCTATACCATCTTGAGCTAAAATTTGCCAGCTTGAGCCGTTATAAATATAGGATTTTCCATCAGCATTATTGTAATATGCGTCATTTAATGATGGTATTGCAGGTGGGGTGGAAAAATTTCCCATCCAATTTATTGAAATGCCATTTGCACCCGGGGTTCCTTCATTACCTTGTGGACCTTGATTTCCTTGTTGACCTTGAGGACCTTGAAATCCTATTAGTCCTTGAATACCATCTTTTGCAATTATTTGCCATAAAATGCCGTCATAGATATATGAAATGCCATCAGTTGAATTATAATATGCGTCATTTAAGTTTGGTGCACCTGGTTGACTAGTAAATGTTCCAAGCCAATTTACTGATATTCCGTTTTGCCCTGCATTACCTGATGTCTCGGCATATAATGCGTATGGAACAGATAACAATTGGGTTGTTCCCATGTCAATATAAGATGTTCCACCCATTGGATCAGCTTCAACTTTAATGAAAAATATATCGCTTCCCCAAGCAATATTTGCAAATAATCCAGATTGAACAGTACCAGCTCCAACAGCAAGACTTACAATACCAAAATTATTTGAAGTTGCAATATGAGTTTCAGCGTATTCGACAATTCCAGTAGGGGATCCTGAAAGAATTGACAATTGAAAACTTACAGATTGATTTACCAAAATAGCGCCACTTCCATCCCGAACTACTGCCTGATATTGAAAAGAGTGAGGGGTTTGAGCGAAAATAAAATTAGTGCTAATTAATACTAGCACAAGAAGTAAGAATATTTTTTTCATTTTATTTTTTATGAAATTTATACATGTTTATTAACACAAATTTCGACAAATTATTCTAATTATTAAAATAATGTTGAAAATATTTCAATTCAAAACCAAACAAAAATTAGGCTATTGTAATATATTAAAATTAAAGTAATTAGTCGATTTGTGCCAATGCTTTTTCTGAATTAGTTTATTTTTTTACTCAACTTCAGCTTTTATTTAAAAGTGATGAGAGTGTTGTTATAATATCAACTATAATCAGCCGCAGCGGATAAATGGTATGATTTATAATATGTATTGGAATGAACTAAAACAAAATTAAGTTTTCACTTAAAAGCAGTTTTTAATTAAAAAAAAACCTAATAAATAATATAGCGGACTTTTTATTATAAGATCACAAAACTATCTGCTCTTTTTTAGCTCTAATATTTCTAATTTCAAGTCTTCAATTTGTTTCTGCTGTTCCTGCATTGCTTTGATAATTGGAACAACAAATTCTGCATACCTCAATCCATAGTGTCCATTTTCATTATTGGGTTTATCAATACCACTAAAATTGAAATTTAATTCTTTAGCTATTTTTTCAACATCTTGAGCAATAAATCCCGTATACCTCATATTTTCTTTTCCTGAACGCTTGGCATCTTCAGATTTATACTCACTTCCCAAAAATGACGATAATCCCTTAATGTCAAGGCTATAACTAACAGGTTGTAATTTTAAAATAAAATCAAGACCATGAACATCTTCTTTTACATTTTCTTTAAATCTTCCATCAGATAAATTTGACCAGCCAACATATCCACCAATACTTCCCATCCATACGTTTCCAATTACAGCCTGATAATCTGTTGTTGGTCTAGATAAATATCCTAAGGCTACAGTGCTCCATAAACCACTACCAGCAACAGCTGGCCCGGCATCTTTTCCTATTGCTGTATTTTCATTTCCTGTTGTTACATTATACAATGAATAATATCCAACTGCAACATTTTCACTTGAATTAGTGCAATTATAAAGAGCCATAGGTCCCATTGCAAGATTAAAATTTCCAGTAGAATTTGAATATAACGAATAAGAACCAAAAGCTACATTATTTGATCCTATTGTATTTTGTGCCATTGTACTTTTTCCCACAGATGTATTAGTAGCTCCTGAAGTGTTTAGCTTCATTGCAAAATCACCAATTGCTACATTGTCATTAGCGGTATTATTATATAATGATGAATTTCCAATTGCAACATTTCGTGAACCCGATCCTGAATTATACATAGCACTATGTCCAACAGAGATATTTGAATTCCCAGTTGAGTTTCCAAATGAAGAAAACATTCCAACTGAAGTATTATAATTCCCTGCAGTATTACTTAACTGTGAAGAAGTTCCAATTGCAGTATTTTCAATACCTGAAATATTACTATTTAAAGCAGAACTACCAATTGCAGTATTATTACTACCTGTAAGATTACTAATTAAAGCATAATTGCCATATGCAGAATTACTATTTCCTGTTGTATTCAACATTAACGCACTAAATCCAATACCCAAATTATCATGACCAATAGTATTGTATCTTAAAGCACTTTCCCCAAGAGCAGTATTCCATTCTCCTGTTGTATTTTCATTTAATGAAAAATTACCAATAGAGGTATTGTAACTTGCATTATTATGCTCTAATGTATAAGCACCAATTGCAACATTATAGTCGCCAGTAGTATTATTATGGAGTGCACTTGAACCTAAGGCAGTATTATTCAAACCCTCGGTATTCATGTATAATGTACTATTTCCAATTGCAGTATTATCATCTCCAATGGTATTGCTATACATAGAATACAACCCAAAAGCAGAATTTCTTGACCCTGTACTATTATTATATAAAGCTCCTTGTCCTACAGTTGTATTTTGAGAACCTGAAGTATTTAGCATTAAAGAATTACTTCCAATTGCCGTATTATTTACCCCTACTGTATTTGAAAACATAGCATTATTACCCACTGCAACATTAGATGAACCAGATATATTATTATGTAAAGCAAAAGAACCAACAGCTGTATTTAAAGAACCATTTAAAGTTGAATAACCTGTTTCGTAACCAATCAAAACGTTTTGCTGGCAATTGCCAAGCTGGTAACCTGCCCTATATCCCATTATAGTATTATATACCATATCTAATGAACTAGTAGCTGCTTCATAACCAATAACAATATTACTACTTCCAACAGTAAGACTTTCGCCAGCTCTATAACCAATAATAGAATTATTTGAACCATCTGTTAAGTGTGATCCAGCCATATAACCCATTACATTATTATAGATTCCATTTACAATTTCTTGTCCTGAGCCATGTCCAATAAAATAATTATTTGGGTTCAAGTGCATATAACTTGTTGAATTAACACTTCCAATATTCTCAACCCCAAAACCGCCGATAGTATCACCTGTGTATATCCTTGTTATATCAGGATTAACAGTTAAATAATCATTTGTTATAGCTTTTGAGCTATTTCTTCCGCTTACTGCAAAGCCACCCTTATTTGATTTTGCACCATCATCTTTAACGTAAATATGAACGCTATCAGGATATACAACAAAAACAGTTTGTCCTGCAGCATTTTTCACTTCAAATAATGGATCTGTAGGAAGAGCTGACGCATCACCTTTCACAACCATTTTGCCTACAGGATTATTAATACCTACACCAACATTACCAACATTTGAATTATAAATATCATCACCATTTTTTACCCATAAAGTATCTCCTGATTTTTCTGAATACAATGCATATGGGACACTTAATAATTGTGTGGTTCCCATGTCAATCAAACCTGCACCAACATTTGCTTCAACTTTTAAATAATGATTTGCGCTACCCCAGCTAATTGCGGGTATTGTTCCAACAACAGCAGTTCCATTTCCAATCATCAAATTAACTACGCCATATTGATTTGTTAATGCTATATGTGTTTCAACAAACTCAACTGCTCCAGTTGCTGAACCTGAGATAATACTTATTTGAAAACTTACAGATTGATTTGCCATAATGGCACCACTACCATCACGAACTACCGCCTGATATTGAAAATTTTGTGGTGATTGAGCGAATAAAAACTGGATAATTAATAAGAACAATACAAGCAATAAATTCTTTTTCATAATAATTAAAATAGGTTGATAATTTGGTTTTATTTTCAAAATTATTAATTAATCTAAGCATTAACAAGTCGTTCGTCAAAAATATAAAAGGCTGGTCTTATTAACCAGCCTTTAAATAAAATCTATTTCAAGCAATTAATATTATTTATTAGAAGCATTACCAATTTGAGATTTTAGAGAGTTAATTTCTACTTCAAGCTTTTTAATCATTTCAATAGTTGTTTCTAAATTTATTTTATCATCTTGAATAGCAACCCAACCTACATTGACTAATACTTTAATTTTTGCAGTTCCCTTTCCAGAATATGATTCAAGTGCTCTTCCAATCATAATTCCAGATTTTGAAGCCTTCATGGCAACACCTGGGATAGTTGAAGAAGTTATAAAATCTCCTACTTTTATTTCACCATTTATTACATTAACTTTTGTTGGAACAACACCCATCATACCAACCAAAACAGAATTTTCGGGATCTTTATCTGCGCTACTGTTACCAATAACAACTGGGTTTGTTGAATATACTCCAACAATTTTTAATGAATAATCATCAGAAGATGTTTCAACGGCATATCCCTTATCGGATATTAATATTACATCACCAGGTTCATAATTTAAAGTAGAATCTGATTTTGGAAAATACTCTGCATAATCTGCACCACCACCAATCCAGCTTCCATCGCATCTGCCATCACCCGTATTTGTAAAACGAAACTCTCTATCCCAAGAACCAGTACCATGATAAGAATCAAAAACTACAATATCACCAGCAGATCCTTTGGTAGTTACAAGCAAAGATGCATCAGAGGAAGTGTTGCTGAAATTTTCTATACTCATTGCAATTCCAGCAGCTGCTGTATTTGCAAAATAACCCGTAGAACCTGCTGCGCCTGTAGCTATTGATGTTGCATAAATTCTATGATTACCGGGTGTGCCAGTTCCAAATCCTAAATTTCCCGAAGAAAAATCACCATATATCAAAGGGGTTGTCGTGGCGGAATTTGCGATGTATAATTTATTAGAATTCGCTTCATTTTTTCCGGCTTCGTAACCAATAAATACATTTCCTGTTCCAGAACTGCTGTAACCGGTTTGATAACCCAAAAATGTATTGTTGGTCCCACTAACATTAAAGGCAGCAGAATATCTTCCAATATATACGTTATTTGAACCGTCTTCATTGTAGTATCCGGCTCCACGACCTAAAAACACATTGTAATTTCCTATAGTATTTGCTCTTCCAGAATGATATCCCAGAAAAGTATTGTGGCTTCCAGTTGTATTATCCATACCAACACTATCACCAACAAAAACGTTTTTCATTCCACTTGTATTTGTATACCCGCATTTAAATCCGATAAAAGTATTTTGAACGCCCTGATTATTGAATCCTGCTTGATAGCCAAGAAAAGTACTATAACTTGCAGTATTATTATACCCGGCCTGATAGCCTAGAAACACGTTGTAATTTACGGCTGTTGCTAAATAGCCGGCTTGCTCTCCAATATATATATTTCTTGTGCCAATAGTATTACTTCTGCCGGCCTGGTAACCGATATATGAATTACTGCCTCCACTTGAAGTATTTCTACCAGCTTCAAATCCTAAAAACACATTATAGCTGGCAGTATTTGTATAACCTGCATAATAGCCTAAGAAAACATTGCTAGAGCCACTGGAAGTGGCATAACCGGCATGATCGCCGATTAAAACATTCGAGCTTCCGCTATTACCATAGCCAGAATAATTTCCAGTTAATACATTGTTATCTCCGGCAGTACTGTTTAGTCCTGAATAAAAACCTATTGCAACATTGTTATTACTTACAGTTGAATTATAACCCGCAGCACGCCCTATGTATACATTTTGAAATCCTGAAGTATTATTATAACCACTATTATAACCTAGAAATACATTACTATGGCCAATAGTAAGTGAATACCCTGCATGAAAACCAAATGCACTATTAAAATCTCCTGTCAATAATGCAGCTCCTCCGTATCCTGCTTCATATCCAAAAAAAGAATTATTAGTTCCAGTAGTATTATTATATCCTGTTTGATATCCGCAAAATGCATTATAATCACTTCCTAATATATGTTTGTATCCACTCAAGTGACCAATAAATACATTCTTAGGTGTTATATTCATATATGATTCTTTACTTGTGCCATTTATATTTCTAACTCCAAAACCTTTTTCTGGGTCACCTGTCCATATTCTAGTACTGTCTGGTGTTACTTTTAAATAGTTATTTGTAAATGCTTTAGAGGTATTTCTTCCGCTTACAGCAAAACCGCCTCTATTAGATTGTATGACATCATCATTAACAAAAACATTAACACTATCCTGATAAACGACAAAAACAGTTTGTCCTGCTTTGTTTTTTACTTCAAAAAGTGGTTCGGTAGCTAATGCTGTAGCGCTTCCCTGAACAACCATTCTTCCTGTAGGATTTGTTATACCAACTCCTAAACGTTCATTTGCATTATCCCAGATAAAATTAGAATTACCACCGAAAGATCCAGCATTATTAAACTGGATAGTTTTGGTTAATCCACCAGGAGTTCCGCTATTGTTATCTGTAACTGGCAGCCAATTAGATCCATTCCAGCCTAATACCTGACCTGAGGTTGGTAATGTGGAAAGAATACTTCTGCCATGAATTTGATTTGCATTCCATAATGCAGTTGTGTTTTGCGCGCTAAAAGTGGTGCCTGTTAATGTAATTCCTGTTCCTGCTGTATATGTTGTATTATTATCGGTACTTGATATTGTAAAGTTTGGATATGCACCGCTAACTGTTGTTGCGCCGCCCTGGGTTATAGATACAGTTTGATTAGGTGCTGTATTTGTAATTGTTGTTCCTGTAACATTTATCCCAGTACCTGCAGTATAAGTTGTATTTAAATCTGCTGCAGGTGCCCAATTTGTTCCGTTAAATTTTAATGCTTGTCCGTTTGTAGCAGACATTGAATTTAATTTTAATGCTGTTACGTTTCCGTCTAGTATTTTAGCTGTTGTTACGGCATTGTTTGCTATTGTTAATAATCCAGAGCCTGTAACATCTCCCGTGTGTGTTGCATTTGGATTAGCATTGGTTAATGTAAAAGTAGGGTAGGTTCCGGTAACAGACATGCCTGTTCCTGTATTTAAAGTTACTGTTTGATCAGGAGCTGTATTTGTAATTGTTGTTCCAGATACATTTATTCCTGTTCCAGCAGTGTATGTTGAGTTATTATCAGTACTGCTTATTGTAAAGTTTGGATAGGTTCCAGTAACTGTTGTTGCGCCACCTTGTGTTAATGTTATTGTTTGGTCTGGTGCTGAGTTTGTTATAATAGTTCCAGCTACATTTATTCCAGAACCACCGGTATATGTATTGCTTGCATCTGCAGCAGGAGCCCAATTTGTGCCATTGAACTTTAATACCTGACCATTTGTAGCTGACATTGAATTTAGTTTTAAAGCAGTAACATTTCCGTCTAGTATTTTAGATGTTGTTACAGCATTGTTTGCAATTGTTAATATTGTTGCTCCTGTAACATCACCTGTATGCGATGCATTAGGTGATGCATTTGTTACTGTTAAATTTGGATAAGTTCCGGTTACAGACATTCCAGTGCCTGCTGATATAACAACAGTCTGATCGGGAGAAGTATTTGTAATTATTCCACCTGTAATTTGAATTCCTGTTCCTGGTGTATATGTACCAGCTGGTCCAACTAATGAAGTTGCACTACCCCAAGCACCAGCTGTTCTTGGGCCATATAACATATTAGTTGAAGTGTTAATGTAAAAATCTCCATCAACTCCTTGGGATGTCGGGTTTATGGTTCCATTTAAAACTGTTGCTCCATTTGTTCCATTTATTCCGTTAATTCCATTAGAGCCATTTGTGCCTGCAATTCCTTGAGGACCAATTAAAGATATTCCAGATCCCCATACACCGGCAGTTTTTGGGCCAAATAGTTTGTTGTTTGTTGTATTGATATAAAAGTCGCCATTTACACCTTGTACAGTTGGATCAACAGTGCCATTTAAAATAGTTTTCCCATCTATGCCATTAATTCCGGCAATGCCTTGTGGACCTGTAGGAGCTTGAAATTCTACCCAATGAACTGCGTCTAAGTAAGGTTGGGTTGTTGAAGAAAAAGATGCTGTTTGGCAAATCCACATTGAATTTACTAATGCATTTGTTGTAGATCTGTCAAATACATAATCACCATTTGAGTATGTTGTTCCATTTAACCAGTTTCCGCGATTTGTTAAACCCGTTCCAGCAGGGCCTTGAATACCTTGAATTCCTTGTGCTCCTATTAAAGATACTCCTGAACCCCAGACGCCAGAATTTTTTGGGCCAAAAAGATAATTAGTGGTTGTATTTATATAAAAATCTCCATCAACACCTTGCGAAGTTGGGTTTGCTGTACCATTTAAAACAGTTTTTCCGTTTGTGCCATTTGTTCCGTTTGTACCATTTGTTCCAGCAATTCCTTGTGGCCCAATTAATGATGTTCCGCTACCCCAAGCTCCCAAAGTTTTAGGTCCAAATAAAGTATTGGTAGTTGTATTAATATAAAAATCGCCGTTTACTCCTTGTGAAGTTGGATTTACACTTCCTGTTAAAATTGTTTTTCCATCTAATCCATTAGTCCCGTTAGATCCGTTTGTTCCATTAATTCCATTTGTGCCATTTGTTCCATTAACTCCATCTTGAGATAAGATTTGCCATGCAGAACCATTCCATAAATATGATTTTTTATCAGTCGTATTATAATATGCATTGTTTAAAACTGGTGATACTGGTGCAACAGCAAGTGAGCCTAACCATGTAATTGAAGATCCGTTAATTCCAGCAATTCCTTGTACTCCTTGCAATCCCTGAATTCCTTGAATGCCTTGAATTCCTTGTGTTCCATCTTGTGATAAAGTTTGCCATGAAGAGCCATTCCATATATATGATTTTTTATCAGTTGAATTATAATACGCATTGTTTAAAATTGGTGAACCAGGAGCAGCTGCTAATGATCCTAGCCAAGAAACCGAGCTGCCATTAGTGCCAGCAATTCCTTGTATTCCTTGTATTCCTTGTAATCCTTGAATGCCTTGAATTCCCTGAGCTCCATCTTGAGAAATAATTTGCCATGCTGAGCCATTCCAGATATAAGCTTTTTTGTCTAATGTATTGTAATAAGCATTATTTATAGCTGGTAATCCTGGTGCTGCTGCTAATGAACCCAACCATGAAATAGAAGAGCCATTTATTCCAGGTGTTCCCTGAATGCCTTGTAAGCCTTGAATTCCTTGTGTGCCATCTTGCGATAATGTTTGCCATGTTGAACCATTCCAAATGTATGATTTTTTGTCTGTTGAATTATAGTATGCTTGATTTAAGGTTGGTGTTAAAGGTGATATTGCAAAAGTTCCAAGCCATGAAATCGAAATCCCATTAGTTCCATTAGTTCCGTTTATCCCATTAGTTCCGTTAATTCCATTAGTGCCATTAACACCATCCATTGCAATTATTTGCCATGCAGAACCATTCCATAAATATGATTTTTTATCTGTAGTGTTATAATACGCGTTGTCTAATAAAGGGGAGGTAGGAGCTATTGCAAAACTTCCAAGCCATTCTATAGATGTTCCATTAATTCCATTAGTTCCGTTAATGCCGTCAATTGCAATTGTTTGCCAAGCAAAACCATTCCATAAATATGATTTTTTATCGGTTGAATTATAATAAGCCTGATTTAAAGTAGGAGAAACTGGAGCTAAAGCAGAAGTTCCAAGCCAGTTTATTGAGATTCCATTTGTTCCGTTAATTCCATTTGTTCCATTTGTTCCATCTGCTCCATTTAATCCATCATGTGATATTATTTGCCATAATAAACCGTCCCATATGTATGATTTTTTATCAATTGAATTATAGTAAGCATTGTTAAGTGCTGGAGAAATTGGTGCAACAGCAAATGTTCCAAGCCATGAAATGCTTATTCCATTTGTGCCAGCTTGACCAGCTGGAGCTTCAAATTCAACCCAGTTTGCTGCATTGTTATATGGTTGAATAGTTGAAACAAATGGAGTTCCTGCCTGACAAATCCACATAGAATTTACTCCTGGAGTTCCAGAAGATTGGTCGAAAACATAATCGCTAGAAGCGTAAGTGTTTCCGCTTACCCACGAACCGCGATTATTTAAACCTGTTCCTGCTGGTCCTTGAGGACCAATTTGTCCTTGTACACCATCAATTGCAATAATATGCCATAAAGAACCATCCCAAATATAAGATTTTCCATCTGTTGAATTATAATATGCTTCATTAAGTGCTGGAGTGGTAGGTGCAGTAGTAAAGTTTCCTAACCAAATCATTGAAGTACCATTTAAACCCGGAAGTCCATTTATTCCTTGAATCCCAGGTGTTCCGTCTTTGCTTATAATTTGCCAAATAGCCCCGTCATAAACATAAGAAATTCCGTCAGTTGCGTTATAATATGCATCGTTTAAGTTTGGTGCTAAAGGTTGTGTAACAAATGTTCCTAACCAATTAATTGAAACTCCATTTTGACCAGTGTTTCCAGCAGTTTTTGCATATAAGGCAAAAGGCACACTTAATAATTGAGTAGTTCCCATATCTATATAAGCAGTTCCTCCTGTTGGATCGGCTTCAATTTTAATAAAGAAGATATTGCTTCCCCAGTCAATTGTTGAAAAAACACCAGTTATTACTGATCCCGTTCCTACTGCAAGGCTTACAACACCATATGAATTTGATGTTGAGCTGTGATTCTCTGAAAATTCAACAATTCCTGTTGGTGAACCTGAAATAATTGATAGTTTAAAACCAATTGGTTGATTTGCTACAATAACTCCACTTGCATCTCGAACTACTGCCTGATATTGAAAAGATTGAGGTGATTGAGCGAATAATGTTATGCTAATTATAACGCTTGCAATTAAAAGTATAACTCGTTTCATAAATTTGTGGAATTTGTTTAGAATCTCCAAAAATATGAAATATTAAAATTAGAGTCAAGTGTTTGGTCAAAATCAAATATCAAACATTTTGAAATATATCATGTTAAAAAACACAATATATCTCAAACTGTTTAATTGTAAATATTAAATGAATAAGATTATTTGGAATTCTTAATGTTTTGTACTTCAGATTTTAGATCTGCATTTTCTTTTGATAGTTTATCAATCATCATTTTAAGTTCTTTAATTGCATTAACTTGTGCAACAATTATTGAGTGAATATCAAGATTTAGAAATCCGTCTTTTTCAGACACAGCTTCTGGGAAGATTAATTGAACGTCTTGGGCGCTAAATCCGTTGAAATCTATATCAGTATCTTTAATTCCTAATGGATTATCTTTTTTGTAACTGTAAATAATAGGATTTAGTTTACAAATTTCATTTAGTCCTTTGTTATAATTTCCTTTAACGTCTTTTAATCTTATATCCGAAGTTATTGTCCATGTCCCTGAACCCGGTTTTGCCGCTGAGTTCGTAGAAAGTTGTAATTGATATGTAGGTGCTGAGACTCCAATTCCCATATTTCCATTTTTAAGAACAGTAACTGCATTTGATCTAATGGAGGTATTAGTTCCATTTCCTAATACAAAAAGCGGGTCGGTAGCTACCCAAGAGGATAAATCCCCAGCAATTTCATTGTAACGTCCAAAAACTAAAGAGTAAGCAGACTGGGCTACTGTATAGTATCCTGTCGAGAAAGCATGGTCACCTGTAGAATTATTAAATTGCCCTATTGCAAATGATTCAATGCCAGATGCATTGTTTATATCTCCAATTGCAGTAGCATGAATTCCGGTAACATAATTTTCAGTTCCTATTGCAAAGCTTGCAATATTTGTTGCATTATTCCAACCACCTAATGTAAATGCGAGTAATTCTCTTGAATGATTATAGCTACCAATACTAAAACTCTGTTGTCCTGAGCTTGTATTGTCAAAACCAATTGCAAATGCACCTAGATAAGTGGTAGAGTCATTTGTTCCAATAGCAAATGAACCATTACCAATTGCAGTTGATCCCATTCCAATAGCAAATGCACTATTTCCGGAAGCAATAGTTGGATAATTTAAAACCTGTCCACCTATGTCTCTTCTCCATGATCCTATTGCAAAACTTCCTTCACCTAATGCTTGTGAACCAGTTCCAAATGAAAAAGATGCTGATCCGCTGGCTAGCGCAGAATCGCCCATGGCATATGCGTTATAATTATCAGCAGTTGCATATTTTCCAAATGCAAAAGAATTTGCGAAATTAGCGTGTGCAAAACGACCAATTGCAGTTGAAAAGAAACCTCTGGCACGAGATTTAAAACCTAATGCCTGTGACCAATTACCAATTGCTTTTGATTCATATCCAGAAGCAAATGAATTTAAACCAACGCTATCTTTATTTTCAACTAATACTCTGCCCGTTAAAAATGCTTCTTTAGTAGGATACCATAAAATTCTTGGTTGACTTGGATCTATAATTTCGTTTGTGTCAACGCTAACATTTAAATAATCTTTTAAACCACCAGAATTAATTCCCATTACCGCAAATCCATCTCTTGCAGCGTCTTCGTTTAAATAAATTCGGGTTTTATCAGGGGTTACTTTTAAATAATTATGTGTTATTGATTTAGTGCTATTTCTTCCACTTACTGCAAAACCACCACGATTGGATTGTATTGCATCATCATTTACAAAAACATTTACGCTATCCTGATAAACTACAAATACTGTTTGTCCGGCTGAATTTTTCACCTCAAATAATGGGTCTGATGCTAATGCAGTTGCACTTCCTTTAATTACCATTCTTCCGGTTGGGTTTACAAGTCCAACTCCAACGTTTCCTAGGTTATTATTATAAATATTATTTCCCGATTTTGACCAAACGGTATCGCCGGCGTTTCCAGATTGTTCGGCATACATTGCATAAGGAACAGATAATAATTGTGTTGTTCCCATATTTAAATAACTTGTTCCCCCAGTTGGATCGGCTTCAACTTTTATAAAGTGAGTAGAATTACTCCAGTTAATATTCGAAAAGTTTCCTGAAGTAGTTCCACTGCCTATTGCAAGATTTACAACACCAACCGCATTTGTATTTGCAGAATGTGTTTCAACATATTCAACTGTACCGGAAACAGAACCAGAAATTATACTAATTTTAAAGTTAACTGGTTGCGAAATTATTGCATTTCCACTAGCATTACGCACTACTACTTGATATTGGAAAGATAGAGGAGATTGAGCGTTTGTGCAAAAGAATAACAATCCTGCTATTATTGCAAGGAACATTCGTTTCATAAATAGTTGGTTAATTAAGGTTTTATTGTTTTGCTATTCGATAAATCTTAGTAAACTGGTTATTCTTATCTTTTACTTCTAAAAGATAATGAGCAGAAGCAAGCTGCGACATGTTTACAGAAACTTTATCTTGCGAAGATTCACATGTTTGTTCAGAAATCTTTTTTCCAGCTAAATCAAATAAACTGATATATAAAGTATTCTCTTTATCTGTTGTCCAGTCAATTACTACAAAATCTGTAGCAGGATTAGGATAAACATTTATTTCAAATCCTTGTATAGTTTGAGTTGTAATAGCAACAACATCATAAGTAGGTTGTTGAAAACCTTGAGTTAATGTTGTTCCGCTATTTGTTGCAGTTGCAATTACAGGTTCTCCTAATGTCCAGCTAACAGAATAACCTCCGTTTTGTGTATAACCGCCTGCGGAAGCTATTACTTGAGGGGTAATTTGTTGAGCACTAATAAAGTTAACAACAAATAAACCAGCAATTAGTGTAAGTGCAATTCTTTTCATATCAAACTTTTATTTATTTTTAATCAAAAATATTTCAATTTTAATTACAATGCAAATATTTCATTATAATTTTGATAAAAAAGTTGGTTAAAAAACACCAACTTTTTCATCAATCTTTTGCATGTTATTCAATTACAAACTTATGAACAATCTGTTCATTCTTGGAATTTAATTTTGCGATATAAATTCCTTTAGCAAGATTTGTAAGGTTAAGATTTAAAACCTGAGAAGGAGCTACATTAATAATTGCTTCATTTACTAGTTTTCCAAATAAATCATAAATACTAATGGTAATGTTTCCATTTAAGTTTCCGGTATTTATTGATATATTTCCATTTGATGGGTTTGGGAATAAAAGAGATGTTGCATAAGTTTCTGAGTTTATAGGAGAAGAAACGTTAGTATCCCATTTAAATATTCCACTAGTTGTTGCATTTTGGCTAAATCCACCAGCCCAGCCGGTAAAATCGTCCATAAATTCAACCGAAACATATTGAACAGCAGTGTCGACAATTGTCCATGAAGTTCCGTAATCAAGACTATAAGAGCTATTGTAATGTGCAGAACCACTTGCTAAGCCATCTGTTCCAACTGAATAGTATTTACCTGGAAGATTTGGAACAGCACAAATATCACTTTTACCCATTCCTACACCTGGAGTAACGGTATTCCATGTTGTGCCACCATCATTAGTTGATTTCATTGTAAGTGTTGTTATTGCTCCAGTACCGGTATTGTAAACAATTTGTTGAGCAATTCCATTATTCTCATTATTAAATGAAATTTTTTGAACGTCAGTTAAACCAGGAGTAAGTACAGTCCAATTTAGACCTTTGTCGGTTGTTTTAAATATTCTTCCTTTATTTGTGCCAAACCATGATACATTGCCAAAAGCATCATAAACACCAGTCCAGCCCATTTCTCCAGAAATCGCATTTGGTATATTTGCTGCGGGAACTGCAGTCCAGGTGGCTCCACCATCACTAGTAGTATAAATTTCAAATTCACTGCTTACTGGATCGCCCATACAGTATCCTTCTAAGTCATTGTAAAAATGAACAATATTTAAAAAACTTGCAGTATTTGAGAACATTGCTGCAGTTCCTTGGCCTGTCCAAGTTGTTCCTCCGTCTGTTGTTACATATACTTTTCCACCTGCACCTGTTGTTGGGTACATTCCTACATATGCTTTTTGATCGGTAATAGCAATTATATTTGAAGGAGCAAATGAACCGGTAACATTCATTGTTCCAGGAGTCCATGTGTTTCCTGAATTTGAAGTTCTAGTAAATTCTTTTACTCCAACACCTGTTGTTCCGTCAATTGCAGTTGCCCATGCTGTAGAATCATTTAAAATACTAATGTTATAAACTCCCCTGTAAATTTGTGCAAAACCGCTTGCTTGCTCAATCCAAGCGCTATTTGCAGGTTGTTGAACTGTTATAAAAGCGGTTTTAGTTTCAGTGCTATTATTAACCCCATCTGTAACTGTTAATGTTACAGGATACTCCCCGGGTGTGTTATATGTTATACTTTGAGGATTCTGAATGTTAGAAGTTAATGAAACAGAACCAGGAAAGGACCACGACCAATTAGTTATTGTTCCTACTGATAAATCTGTAAAATTAACAAAACCACCTGCATTTATAAAGTTTCCACTGCATGAGAAGTTTGCTACAACAGGTGAAATACTATCCTGAGCCATTGTGACCGCTGCAAAAGCGTTTATTCTTCCTGCTCCAACCATGCCTATATGAGCAGCATCTTGAAGTAATTCAATATTTGTGCAAGTTGCTTTTAAATATTGCTCTACTCTGTCTGGTGTTAAAGTTGGATCAACAGATAAAATTAATCCGCATAAACCAGCTGCAATTGGACAAGCCATTGAAGTTCCTTGCATTTTTCCATATGTATTTGGAGAAGTTGTGCTATATACAGAATTGCCTAAAATCTGATCAATAATACCTCCATCATTTTGAAATCCGCCTGGAGCCATAACATCTATCCATGTTCCGAATTCTGAAAAAGCGGCTGCTTTATCGTTGCCATTTGTTGCACCAACCGAAATAACATGGTTGCAAGCAGCCGGATAGCCAATATAATTCACGTTGTTAGGGTCTTCGTCGCCTGCACCGTTATTTCCGGCAGCTGCTACAAGAACACATCCTTTGTTGTATGCATAATCTACTATCATTTGCATTGTAGCAAAAAATCCAGGACCCCCAAACGACATACTTAAAATATCTGCACCGTTATCTGCAGCCCATGTAATTCCTTCGTACATTGATGAAACTCCTTGACCACCATCTGCATCTGCCCCTGCCTTTATTGCAATTATACTGCAATCAAATCCAATTGATGCAGTTCCAACACTATTATTTGTTTGAGCGCCAACTAAACCAGATGTATGTGTGCCATGTGACCAAATAGCAGAAGTTGCAGGTGGTGCAGTATTAGCATCTCCATCGGCTAAGTCTATAGCTAAAACTACTTTGTTTACTAAATCGGGGTGAGTAGTATTAATTGCATTGTCAATAACTGCTATTTTTATGGCTGCACTACCATGGGTAACGTCCCAAGCAGTTGTTGCATTTATTTTGTCTAAATGCCAACGATTTCCTGCAGTTGCATAATTTGCATCATTAGGTGTAAAACTAATTCGCATATAAGGTGCTTTTTCTGCATATTCAATTTCAGGGTTTTGCTCAATAGCCTTAATTAATGCATTAACTTTATCTTTACTAGCAAACTCAATCATAAAAATTCGATGAAGCTTTTGATCTGTTGTTTGCCAAAAGGTATTTCTCATTGATGTTATCTGATACTCATCTTTTAATCCTCGTAAAAAATCTATATTATCTACTAAAACTTTTCCCATTTTAATTGAGAAATTCATTGGTGCATCATTTTTAAATTTAATGTAAATTCGACCGTCAACAGCATTTCGATCAACTGTTTGTGATTGTAACATTAAAGTGCTTGAAACTAAGCAAATTAAAACAAGAAAAAGATTTTTTAAAGTTCTCATTATATTAATTTTAATTGTTAAAATACTCGAATTATTTTTGATACTAATATGATAATTTAAATTTAAAAACAATGTTTTTTTTTAGTATTTATTTACTTTTTTTTTATGTCTTACTTAATGCTTTTAGAAAAAGACATGATTTTGAAATTTAACACTTTAGGTAATGTGTTAATAAGCCTTTAAAAATATGTTTGTAAACATTTAATTGCTCAACTCTTCCCAATATTCAAGGGCTCTTCTTGTATGAGGAATAACTATAGTGCCACCAACTAAATTTGCAATAGAAAATATTTCAAAAAGTTCTTCTTTAGTAACTTTAAGTTCATGACATTTTTCGAGATGATATTTTACACAATCGTCGCATCTAAGAACTAAAGAGCTTACCAGACCTAGCATTTCTTTTGTTTTCTGCGATAAAGCACCTTCCTGATAAGCAAGTGTGTCGATACTGTAAATACGTTTCATTACTTTGTTATCTGAAGCAAGAATTTTATCATTCATTTGCTTACGATATTCGCGGAAATTATTTACAAGTTTTGACATAACATTATGCAGTATTTAAATTAATTTACCGATTAAAGTTCCAGAAGTGCATCTTACAACTTCTATTAATGCTAAATCACCTGGTTTGTGTTGCTTAGTTGGAAATACTATTACTTTATTTTGAGAATTTCTTCCTACCATTTCGTCTTTTGATTTTTTTGAAAAACCTTCAACTAATACTTCATATTTTTTTCCAATATCAATTTGTTTAGATTCTTTACTTAGTTTTCTTTGTAGTTCAATTACATCATTTAACCGTCTTACTTTAATTTCTTCCGGAACATCATCTTTCATGTTTTTAGATGCGTAAGTTCCAGGCCGTTCAGAATATTTAAACATAAAAGCAAAATCGTAACAAATAACCTCCAATAACGAAAGGGTTTCTTTATGGTCTTCTTCTGTTTCTCCACTAAACCCTACCATTATATCTGTTGAAATTGCACAACCGGGAACAATTCTTTTAATTGCATTAATTCTGTCAAGATACCAGTCCCTGCTATATCCTCTGTTCATTCTTGTTAAAGTATTTGTACTTCCTGATTGTACTGGTAAGTGTATGCTTTTACAAATATTCTGATATTTCGACATTACTTCTAAAACATCATCACTTAAATCTTTTGGATGATTTGTGCTAAATCTGATACGAATTTGTGGAAATGATTTTGCAGATAATTCAAGTAATTCAGAAAAAGAAGTTATTTTTCCAAATTCGTTGGAGTAATTATAAGAATCAACATTTTGCCCAATAAGAGTTACTTCTTTATAACCATTTGTTATAAGCTCATTAATCTCTTTAATAATTGTTTCATAATTTCTACTTCTTTCAACGCCTCTAACATAAGGCACAATGCAATATGAACACATATTCTGACAACCGCGCATAATTGAAACAAAAGCCGAAACGCCATTGCTGTCGTATCTTACAGGCGAAATATCGGCATAAGTTTCTTCCTGTGAAAGATAAACATTTACGGCTTTTTGACCAGTATTTGCATTTTCTAAAAGTTCAGGCAATAATCTGTAGCTATCAGGACCAACAACTAAATCAACAACTTTTTCGTTTTCTAAAAGATCTTCTTTTAATCTTTCGGCCATACAACCTAAAACCCCAACAATAATGTGTGGCGATTTTTTCTTTAGTTGTTTAAATATATTTAATCGGCCATGTACTCTTTGTTCTGCATTCTCGCGAATACTGCAGGTATTTACTAAAATAACATCAGCATCCTCAACTTTTTCTGTGTGTATAAATTCTGCATTTTTAAGAATAGACGCTACGACTTCACTGTCAGATACATTCATTTGACAGCCATATGTTTCTATATAAAATTTTTTCATTTTTTTTTAATCAAGAAAAACAAAGATAATAATTCGGAATAAAGTATATATTGTTATAAATACGTTTATTTACAACGGTTAAAAGCACTTTCTAATATCAGTTTTGTAAATAATTCATGTCCGTTATTTTCGTAAAATAGTATTTCATCGGCACTCGAAGGGTCTTCTTTAGGGAAATATATACTGCAATTAGGGTTAATTTCAAGCATAAATAATTCCCCGTTTTTATTCATTCTTATATCACAACGTGCATAACCACTTCCATTCATCTTTTTAAACATCTCGGCTGACATTTTTTTTATTTTATCTGCAATATTTTTATCGTTAACCGGAATATATGCCATGGAAATATGACTTTTCCATTTTAAGTCAAAATGTTTAAATTTTTCACCTTCAGGAAAAATAATTTGCATTGGCGTAAAAACAATTGGTTCGTCCGAATTTGTTGCATTTTCGACTACAAGTGCTGTATATTCATTTCCTTCAATGTATTCTTCAATCATTGCACTGCCAAATTCTAAAATCATTTTGCTAGCTTGAATGGTGAGTTCGTTTACATTATTAACAATTGACTTTTTTGTTAACCCTATACTATTATAGCTGTTAAAATGTTTTACAATCATCGGAAATTGAAGTGTATTTAATAGATCTCCGACATTATAATTTTTTTCTACAATTAATCCTTTTGGATAATTAATATTTGCGTCATTACAAGCATTTTTCATTTCTATTCTTGTAGGCTCATAAAACGTGGAACCAGCTCCTGTAAATGCTTTACCTGCTTTTTCTAAAATTTTAACAACTTCAATTCCTGGCCTGTCCTCGTTTTCGGCACCATCGCATAAATTGATAAAAATATCAAAATCTTTTTTTAAAAGTTGATGTAAAATGGTTTTAGAATTATTTGCAGATACTGACCATTGTTCGAATTTATGAGTTTTTATCCAGTTTATTGGATTAGAAGTAGGTTCATATTTGCTAATTGCAGAATTTGAATTTTCGTTATCAACTTTTAAAATACAAATTTTCATATGCAAATATAATAATTTGTCATTATTATATTTCTACTTATCAGTATTTAAATAGTTGTAATGTAAAATTATAACAAAAATGTTTATTACAAAATGTTTATTATTAAATTTGTATTTGATAAATAATCAATAACATTATTCATTATAAGTTAAATTATTGTTAATATGCCTAAAGAGAAATCGTTGGATGAGTTAAGGTTAAGTGAGAAGAAGTTTCGATTACTTTCCGAAACATCTAAAGATCTGATTATTAGCTATGATTTTGATGGTTCGTTAACCTATATTAATAAAGCAGGTCTTGATTTCACTGGTTTAAATGAGAATAATTATTTTCAAAGAAATATATTCGAATTTATACCAAAAGAAAGTCATGAGATTATAAAAAGTTTTATAAGCGAAAGAGAAGATGGTTATTTTGGTACTAGACTTTATGAGATAGATTTAATAAGCTATAAAGGTGAAAAAAGAACCTTTGAGATTAATTCTTCTCCAATATTAAACGATGATAAAATAATTAGTTTTCTTGCCACCGGACGAGATATTACAGAAAGGAAAAGGCAAGAACAGATTAATAAAATTTTATATAATGTTTCAAAAGCTATAACTGAAACAGCAGACCTAAAAGATTTTATTCAAGTTTTACAGAAAGAATTAAATTATATAGTTGATGCTACTAATTTTTTTATTGCATTTTATGATGATAAATCTGGAATGTTAACTGCTCCTTTTGTAAGTGATGAGGCAGATAGGGATAACACATGGCCGGCCGAAAAATCTCTTACTGGGATTGTTGTTAGAGAAGATAAAAGTTTATTGTTAAAAACAAATGATTTAAAAGAAATATATCAATCAGGTAAAGCTGTAATGATAGGTAAATCAGCTGTTTGTTGGCTTGGGGTTGCTTTGCATGCAAAAGGAAAAGTAATAGGTGCATTTGTGGTTCAGAGTTACATAAATGAAAACGCATACAATATTGAAGATTTAAAGATTTTAGAATATATTTCACAGCACATTAGTATTGCTATTCAAAGAAAAAGAGAGGAGCAACAATTAAATATTTCGCATCAAACATATCAAAATATTTTAGATAGTATAACAGAGGCTGTTTATATCTTAGACGAGAATGGCGTTTTTATAGATGTTAATAAAACTGCAGAAAAAATGTATGGTTATTCTCGCGATTTCTTTATAGGCAAAACTCCCGAATTTGTTTCGGCTCCCGATAAAAATGATCTTGAAAAAGTTTCTTTAGCCATAAATAAGGCTTATAATGGCGAACCACAATATTTTGAGTTTTGGGGATTAAAAAAAGATGGAAGTGTTTTCCCTAAGGAGGTTAATTGTACCTCAGGAAATTTTTTTGGTAAAAAAGTGATAATATCGGTTGCACGCGATATTACGGAACGATATAATGCAAAAGATGAACTTAAAAGAACCGAAGAGCAGTATTTTCAGCTAGTAGAAAATGCTGTTGATGCTATTTTTCACGGCGATGCTGCTGGTAATTTTATTGGCGTAAACCCTCGTGGTTGCGAAATGACTGGATATTCTAAAGAAGAGTTGTTTAAAATGAACATGAAGCAACTTTTTACTCCAGAAGAAGCAAGCGAAAAACCTTTAAGGTACGATTTGCTCGCTCAAGGGCACATTGTTAGAACAGAGCGAAGATTAACTAGAAAAGATGGTTCTTTTTTGCCAATTGAGATGAATACTAAAATTATGCCCGATAAAACTTATCAGTCTTTTTTTCGCGATTTCTCAGAGCGTAAACAATTAGAGGAAGAGCTTATTAAAGCTAAAGAAAAAGCCGAAGAGAATGAGAAGTTGAAGTCCTCATTTTTGGCAAATATGAGTCACGAAATAAGGACGCCAATGAATGGCATTATTGGTTTTGCAAAGTTACTTAAAAAGGCAAGCATTACCCCTGAACAAAAAGATAAATATGTTGATATCATTAATACAAGCGGAGGCCATTTATTAAGTCTTATAAATGACATAATTGATATCTCTAAAATTGATGCTAAGCAGTTGGTTATTAATGAGACTGATATCAATGTTAATAAATTAATCAACGAGCTTTATTCAATATATTATTCTCAATTAATGTTAAGTTGTAAGACAAAGATTCAACTTAAATCAAGCACTTGCCTGGCAGATGATAAATCTTTTATCGTTTCTGACGAAATAAGATTAAGGCAAATATTAAACAATTTGTTAAGCAATGCAACAAAGTTTACCGAAAAGGGAATAATAGAGTTTGGATATACTATTAAAGACAAAGAAATTGTTTTTCATGTTAAAGATTCAGGTATTGGTATTTCTGAAGATAAACAACAGGTTATATTTGAAAGATTTAGGCAAGGTGATGGTAATATCGAAAAATTGTATGGAGGAACCGGATTGGGATTAGCAATATCAAAAGCTTGTGTAGAATTGTTGGGCGGAAAAATATGGGTAAATTCTTTAAGTAATGATGGAACCACTTTTTATTTTTCTATTCCTTACAAAATCTCAATTACAAATGTAGTTGAAGATAAACCAGTAAAAGTAAATGATACTGATTTTAAAAATTACACAATATTAATTGTTGAGGATGACTTGATAAATTTAATGTATCTTAAAGAATTGTTCGAACCGTATCAGATTAATATTTTAGAGGCAAATACTGGAAATGAAGCAGTGTTAATGGTTAAAGGCAATCCTAAAATAGATGTAGTGCTAATGGATATTCAGTTGCCTGAAATGAACGGATATGAAGCTACCAAACACATAAAAACAATAAACTCAAATATCCCTGTTATTATACAAACTGCTTTTGCTTTTGAGTCCGATAAGCAAAAAAGTATTAGTGCAGGTTGTGATGGGTATATTTCAAAACCAATAGATTCGGAAAAACTTTTTCAATTAATAAGAAAAGTAAAAAACAAATAATATTATAATATGAAAAATACAATAAATAAATTTATAGCATCAAAACATATTGCAATAGCAGGAATTTCGAGAACAAAAAAAACAAATATTGGTAATGTTTTACTTGATGAACTGACTAAAAAGGGATATCAAGTATATCCGATTAATCCTAATTGCGAAGAGATAAATGGTGTAAAATGTTATCATTCTATAAAAGATCTTCCTGCTGAAATTGACTCGCTGATTATTGCTACAAATCAGAATAAAACTAATGATTTGATTAAAGAGGTTAAAGGATCTAATATTGAAAGGGTATGGATGCAGAAAGGAGCTGGGAAGGGCTCTGCAACCCCTGAGTCAATTAGCTTTTGCAAAGAAAATAATATTGAATATGTTTATGGGCTTTGTCCAATGATGGCATATGGAACAGGTGGGCATAAGTTCCATTTCTGGGTAAGAAAAACAATGGGCAGATTACCTGAGGAAATGAAAAAATAGCATTATCTTTTATATCTGGCGAGGACGCCAGATATAAGTCAGTTATTATATTTCTGGCGTCTTCGCCAGAAATATAACATTATACTTTAATCCCTAATACTAAAATATCATCAACTTGTGGTTGGTTTTGTTTCCACTCAAAATGTGCATGTAAAATAATTTCACCTTGTGTCTCCATTGATTTATGACTATTTTTGTGCAGTAATTCTTTTAAACGAGAAGTCATAAATTTCTTGCGGTTAATTCCATTAAATTGGTCTGCATACCCATCAGAAAACATATATATTGTATCGTTTTTGCTTAAATTTACATGATGGTTAGAATATCCTTTAAAATTATTTACTCCTATTGCATCGCCAATAAAGTGTTTATTACCTTTAAGTTCACATAGCTTACCTTCAGAAATATATACCAGTGAATTTCTTGCACCTGCATATTCAAGTTTTCCATGTTTGCGATTTAAGCTGCATAATGCTATATCCATTCCGTCTCGTAATTCCGAATTAGAATCAGAGTGACGTAATAGTTTATGAATACCATTTGTTATAAAATTTAATACATCTGAAGGGTGTTGCAATTTTTCTGAATGAATAGCTTTTTCTAGTAAATTCATAGCAACAATACTCATAAATGCACCTGGAACTCCATGTCCAGTGCAATCTGCACATGCAATAATTACAGTGGTACTTCCGTCTGTTTCAATTCTGGAACTGGTCCAATAAAAATCGCCGCTAACAATATCTTTAGGTAAATAAATAAGAAAGTGTTCGCCAAAAAATTCATCTATTGTTATGGCATCAGGCAAAAGTGCTTGCTGAATTCTTAGTGCATATCGAATGCTCGCAGTTAAATCCTTGTTTATAATATTAGTTTCATCACGGTGTATCTGAATTTGGTCTCATTGAGTAGATATTTCATCGCGCTGTGCAGAAATTTCTTCTTTTTGTTGTTTAAGAATTTCGTTAGCAATTTTTTTCTGTCTGAATTGACGATATATAACAAATGAAAAAATAACAACTAAAAACAATACAAATACTACAGAAATTATTATTGTCTTTTGCTTTGATAATGTTTCGTTTTTTTGCTTAAGCTCGAAATTTTTTAAATCTTTTTCTTTATTTAATAATTCTATTTCTTTTTGTTTTTGATTTGTTTCAAAACGAGTTTGCATCTCAGTAAATTGTTTCTGAGTATCTTCATTAAAAATTGAATCGTTTAAAGCAAAGAATTTTTCAAAGTAAAATAGTGCTTTGTCTTTATTTCCAAGTTTTTTATATGCTTTTGATAATGTTCTGTAATTTTCTTTTATTTGAGTTTGAAGTTGAGTTGCTATAGCAATTTGCTGACTTTTTTCAATTCTTGATATTGCTTGATTGTATTCGCCTTCTTTAATAAGTATTTCTGCAATAGTGCCATAAATTTTCGAAACTCCAACCTGATCGCCAATATCTTTCATTATTCTTATTGCTTCTTCATAATATCTTATGGCTTTAATGTTGTTTCCGGTTTCTTCATGGGTCATGCCAATATTATTAAGTGTGATTGCAACACCTTGCAGATAGCCGCTTTTTTCGAATATATTTTTTGCTTCATTATATTTTTCTAAAGCAAGATCAAATTGTGATAATTTAAAATATACATTTCCAATATTATTTATTGCAAAGGCTTCGCCTTGTAAATTTTTAATCTTAATGCTTACTTTTAATGCTTTATAAAAATATTCTTTCGCTTTCTTATATTCGCCCCATTCAAAATAAATATCGCCAATGCTATTATAAAGTGAATTTAATTTTGATTCACCATTTGATAATTTTTCCGAAATAGTTAAACCATTTTGAAAATTAGTTAATGCAATTTTAAAATTACCTTGTGAATAATGAATATATCCTATTTCAAATAATAAACTTGCCTGCTGCGAACTATCAGAAGTTATTTTTGCCAGTTTATATGAATAATCGTAATGAGTCATTGCATTCTTGTAATTACCTTTATAATAAAGCCCTTGTCCAATCATGTAATGCTCATATGCAATACCTGCAGTATCTTTTAATGTCTGGTAAATAATCAAAGATCTTTCAAGATACTTTATTGCCTCATCAAATTTGCTGATATATAAATAGTAATAACCAAAAATATTTAAAGCTGAGGCTTCAGATTTTCTTAATTTATATTGACGAGATAATAATAAAGCATTATCGGCTAGTGTATAAGCTTTTTCGTTATTTACACCTAAAGAAGTTTTAGATTCCTCTAAAAGCTTATCTATTTTTTTAATAATTAAAGTATCACTATTCGCTCGTATAATTGGCTGTAATACAGTTAGTAAAAATAGTATTAATATTATTTTTTTCAAA
>CAILUD010000027.1 GCA_903837285.1 uncultured Bacteroidota bacterium
ACAGGAACTTATCCTAACTTTACAATTTCAAGTACAGATAACAATACAACATACACTGGTGGTACAGGAATAAATGTTGCGGGAACAACAATTACTAACTCAAGTCCAAATGCCACACATACTGGCGATGTAACAGGTGCGAGCGCATTAACAATTGCAAACAATGCCGTAACAACAACTAAAATTGCCGACGGAAACGTAACTGCTGCAAAACTTAACAATATGTCAGCAACAAATGGTCAAGCATTAAAATTTAACGGAACAAACTGGGCTCCTGCTGCAGATTTAAATACAACTTATACTGCCGGAACAGGTATCAATGTTACTGGAACAACTATTACTAATACTTCTCCTGACCAAACTGTAGCATTAACTCCAGCTGGCGCAACAACTATTACAGGCACATACCCTAACTTTACAATTTCAAGTACTGATAATAATACAACTTACACTGCTGGATCGGGATTAAGCTTATCAGGAACAACATTTGCAAACACCTCTCCTGATCAAACAGTAACAATGGCAAATGGAACAGGAATTTCTGTAACCGGAACTTATCCTGCATTTACAGTTACTAACTCAAGTCCAAATGCTACACACACTGGCGACGTAACAGGTGCTACAGCATTAACAATTGCAAACAATGCCGTAACAACAGCTAAAATTGCTGACGGAAACGTAACTGCTGCAAAACTTAACAATATGTCAGCAACAAATGGTCAAGCATTAAAATATAATGGAACGAACTGGGCACCTGCCGCAGATTTAAACACAACTTATTCAGCAGGTACTGGCATCAATGTTACAGGAACAACAATAACTAATACTTCTCCAGATCAGACAGTAGCCTTAACACAAGGTGGCGCAACAACTGTTTCTGGAGCATATCCTAATTTTACAATAAGTAGTACAGATTTAAATTCGGGTACACCTGGTGGATTAAATAAAACCGTTCAGTTTAATAATGCCGGTGCTTTTGCAGGAGATAGTTCTTTAGCATGGGATAATACTAATAAAAGACTTGGAGTTGGATTAACAAATCCTACAGGTAGAGTTGTTATAAAAGGAAGTACAACAGCTCCTGCAACTGAACCACTTTTTGAAGTGAAAAATAAAACTGGTCAAACTGTGTTTGTTGTTTATGAGGATAGTGTTAATGTTTTTGTAAATGATGATGCAATTCAGTCTAACCGTGGTGGCTTTGCAGTAAGTGGCAGAAATAATTCCAAAGCTTTTACTAATAAATATATGTACGTAACACCAGATAATTCTAAAATATGGACAAAAGATACTTTAAAAGGTTTTGGTGTTGAAAATATTAATGGAACAAACAAAACAAGCTATATGCAAATGACGCCTGATAATTATTTTATTGGCCATCAGGCAGGAAAATCAATTACTTCCGGAAAATATAATTCATTTATAGGCTTTCAGGCTGGTTATTCCGACACATCAGGAAATAACAACTATTTTATCGGTTATAACTCAGGATTTAGCAACCTAAGTGGTTATAGTAATATCTTTCTGGGCGATAACTGTGGTTATTCAAATACAGTCGGTACAAGCAATGTATTTATTGGTGATCATTGTGGCTATTTAAATGCCTTCGGTAATAGAAATGTATTTCTTGGTTACTATGCAGGATATACCAATAATGGGGACTACAATGTATTTCTTGGCGATCATGCCGGTTTTTCCAATACATCCGGATGGGGAAATACCGCAAATGGTTATTATGTGCTTTATTCTAATACAACAGGAACAAGAAATGTAGCTAATGGTTATCAAGCACTTCATTTTAATACTTCAGGTAGTCATAATGTGGCTAATGGTTATCAGGCACTTTATTTTAATGAAACAGGTTATTCTAACGTTGCTAATGGACAATCAGCACTTTATTCAAACATATCAGGAATAAACAATGTTGCCAATGGATATGTGGCACTTTATAATAACACTGCTGGAAACTATAATACCGCTACCGGAGCGGGTACCCTTTCTGGTAATACATTAGGAGAATACAATACAGCCACCGGATCTCAGGCCCTTACATTCAACACCATAGGTTCATATAATACTGCAAGTGGAATGAATGCCCTGATGTTAAACAGTACAGCAAGCAGAAATACTGCAATTGGTAATAGTGCTTTGCAAAAGCAGTCATTTAATAATGGTGGAGTAACATGGAATAGTGATAATGTTGCAATAGGTGCTTACTCGCTTTATAATAATCAGCCAACATCAACAATTAATGGAATACTGAATACAGCAATAGGAAGTTCTGCCCTTCGTCTAAATACAAGTGGTTATAATAATACCGCAAATGGAATGAACGCTCTTTATTCAAATACTACAGGGTACAATAATACTGCTTTAGGGTATAATGCCTTCGGCACAGGAACCGTATTCTTTAACTCCACTGCTTTAGGTGCGAATGCAGTAATGACACAAAGCAATAAAGTTAGAATTGGAGATGCAACTGTAACTGTAATTGAAGGTCAGGTTGCATACACTTTTCCATCGGATGGAAGATTTAAGAATAATGTTACGGAAGAGGTAAAAGGGTTGGATTTCATTACTAAATTACGTCCTATTGTGTACAATTTTGACACTGAAAAATTTGATGCATTTCTTATGAAAGATTTATCTGATAGCTTACGTGAAGATATATTGAGTAGGACTGATTATATTAAATCTACTAATATAAGACAAACTGGTTTTATTGCTCAGGAAGTAGAACAAGCTGCAAAAGAATCCGGTTATGATTTTAATGGTGTTCACAATCCTTCAAATGATGGAGATAATTATAGTGTTGCGTACTCTCTATTTACCGTACCACTTGTAAAAGCTGTTCAGGAACAACAGAAACAAATTGAAGAATTAAAAGCTGAGATTAATGAACTAAAAACGATAATTAACAACTCTAAAAAATAGCTTTTTAACACATCTTATTTTATCCCTGTAGATTTATTCTACGGGGATTTTTTATTTAAAATGCTTTACATTTAAGAATAAACCCTAAATTTTATTAACATTTTAGTATATACACAATTCGTATATTTTATTTATTTTCTATTACTTACAGGTTGACTAATTGAAACCATTAGTTTCGTTTTAGTTTTTCAAAGCAAACAATTTCATTTTTAATATAAAATGTCATAAATTTGCTGTAAAACATATCTTTATATTGTTATGAAAAAGATTTTCACAATAAGTATTTTTGCAATGCTAACGCTTTACAATTTCGCACAAACACCACAATCATTTCAATATCAAGCCGTAATTCGTGATGCCTCAGGAACTGCATTGGTGAATCAACCTGTAAGTTTCCAGATAAGTATTATCTCTAGCTCAATAAGCGGAACTGTTGAATATATTGAAACTCATTCATTATCAACTAATGCTTTAGGAATTGTAACTTTAAATATTGGAAATGGAACTCCTATAACTGGATTGTTTACTGGTATTAACTGGGGAAGTTCTGCCCACTATTTAAAAGTTGAAGCAGATCCTACAGGTGGAACAAGTTTTCTTGATTTGGGAACAACTCAATTATTAAGTGTTCCTTATGCTTTATATTCAGAACAAGCTGGTAATATACCAACTTATAATTCTGGTACCGGAATAGATATTACTGGAACAACTATTTCAAACATAGCACCGGATCAGAATATAACATTAACTCCAGCTGGATCCACTAATATAACAGGTTCATATCCAAATTTTACAATTTCAAGTACTGATAACAATACAACATATTCTGCAGGAAATGGAATAAGTATCACTGGTACAACTATTGCAAATACTTCACCAGACCAGCCAATTACTTTAATACAAGGTGGTGCTACCACTGTTTCAGGAGCTTATCCGAATTTCACAATCAGCAGTACCGATTTAAATTCTGGAACACCTGGAAGTATTAATAAAACCATTCAATTTAATAATGCTGGTGTATTTGGAGGTAATACAAATTTAATGTGGGATAATTCAAATGAAAGATTAGGTATTGGATTAACAAATCCAACAGGAAGGATGGTTGTTCAGGGAAGTGTATCCGCATTAGCAACCGAACCGTTATTTGAAGTGAAAAATAAAGCAGGTCAAACAGTTTTTGTAGTTTATCAGGATAGTGTTAATGTGTTTGTTAATGATGATGCAATTCAATCTAATAGAGGTGGCTTTGCTGTGAGCGGTAGAAATAATACAAAAGCATTTACAAATAATTATTTAAAGGTTACTCCAGATAATACTCGAATTCATACCGGTGATTCTCTTACAGGATTTGGCGTTACTGACATAAATGGCGGACCTACAGCTAGTTATATGCAAATGACTCCTTTAAACTATTTTATTGGTCATCAGGCTGGTTACGCTTTAACAACCACTACTTCAAATACTGGAATATTTAACTCATTTATTGGTTATCAAAGTGGTTATAATAATACTAGCGGTAAAAAAAATTATTTTATTGGGTACAGAAGCGGATACAATAATACCAATGGTTATAATAATATATTTATTGGTGATAGTGTTGGTTACTTAAATACTATAGGTTATAAAAATATTTTTATAGGAAATGGTTCAGGAATGTTAAATATTAATGGAAATCATAATATATTCATGGGCTTTAGATCAGGAAGTAGCAATACTTCTGGTTTTTTTAATGTGTTTATTGGTGATAGATCAGGAAATTTTAATACAATCGGAACAAATAATATATTTATTGGAGTTAGAAATGGTTATAATAATATTTCTGGAAGTTATAATACTTCAGCCGGATTTGAAGCTATGTTTAATAATACCATTGGCGAATTTAATACTGTAATTGGATTTGAATCTCTATATTATAATGATTCAGGATCTTATAATACTTCTTTGGGGTATAGAGCATTAAAATTAAATACAAATGGTAGCTCAAGTACTGCCGTTGGTATGTATTCGCTTTATGCTAATACCTTAGGATATTCTAATACCGGAAGTGGTTCATACACTCTTTGGCAGAATACTGTTGGATATGGTAATACTGCGATGGGCGAAGGCTCTCTTTATAATAATATTTCAGGTACATTTAATTCTGCAATTGGAGTAAATTCACTTTTTAACAACGTTTCAGGCAGTTCGCTTACGGCTGTTGGATTTAATGCAAGTGTTTTAACTAATGACTTAATTAATTCAACCGCATTAGGTGCAAGTTCAATGGTAACTGCGAGTAATCAAGTTAGGGTTGGTGATTTTAATGTCACTTCAATTGGTGGATTTGCCAATTGGACAAATATTTCTGATAAACGATTTAAAAAAGATATAAATGAAAATGTTCCGGGACTGGATTTTATTTTAAAATTGAAACCAGTAACCTATCATCTTGATATAAATAGCATTGCGAATTACTTTAATACCCCTGATTCTCTCCGAAATAAAGATTCAGAAGTAATCAAAGGCAATATGTTACAAACTGGTTTTATTGCACAAGATGTAGAAAAAGCAGCAAACGAATCAGGTTTTGATTTTAGTGGAGTAGATAAACCTAAAAATGATGCTGATTTTTATGGTCTTCGTTATGCTGAATTTACAGTTCCATTAGTTAAAGCAGTTCAGGAATTAAATGTAAAAAATGAACAGCTAACAAAAGAAAATGAAAACCAGAAAAAAATAATTGGTCAGCTTATACAGAGAATAGAAAATCTAGAAACAAAAACAAAATAAATATGAAAAAAATCTTTATGCTTAGCATTTTTTTAATGCTATCTTTCTGCATTTTCGCACAGGCACCTCAGTCTTTTCAATACCAGGCAGTAGTTCGTGATGCTTCTGGTACAGCTATGGTAAACCATTCTGTGAATTTTCAGATAAGTATAATCTCTGGTTCTATAAGCGGAACAGTTGAATATATTGAGACTCAGACAGCATCAACAAATGCTTTTGGTGTTGTTACACTTTCTGTTGGAACTGGAACTACGTCCGAAAATTTCGCAGGTATTAATTGGAGTAATGCTTTACATTTTGTTAAAATTGAAGCCGATCCAACTGGTGGTTCAAGTTATCTTGATATGGGAACAACACAATTGTTATCTGTACCTTATGCGTTAAACTCTTTAAAATCAGATCAGGCTACAAATGCTGATTACGCAACCAATTCAAATCATGCTATAAATGCAGATTATTCCACAGTTGCAGGTACTGCAAATTATGTTGGTGGAACAGGCATAAACGTAACCGGTTCTACAATTACAAATACATCTCCTGATCAGACAGTAGCTTTAACTCAGGCTGGAGCAACAACAGTCACTGGTACTTACCCAAATTTTACAATTAGCAGTACTGATTTAAATTCTGGAACACCAGGAGGGTTAAATAAAACAGTTCAATTTAATAATGCTGGTTTATTTAGTGGTAATTCTAATTTTATTTGGGATAACTCTAATGAAAGATTAGGCGTAGGTTTATCTAATCCTTCAGGCAGAATGGTTATTCAGGGAAGTGCAACTGCATTAGCAACTGAACCACTTTTTGAAGTTAAAAATGCAGCTGGGCAAACAGTTTTTGTTGTTTACCAAGACAGTGTAAATGTTTTTGTTAACGATGATGCTATTCAATCTAACAGAGGTGGCTTTGCCGTAAGTGGTAGAAATAACTCTAAAGCAATTACTCATAATTTCTTAAAAGTTACACCAGATAATACAAGAATTCATACTGGTGATCCTATTACTGGTTTTGGAGTATCGGATATTAATGGCGGGCCAACAGCAAGTTATATGCAAATGACTCCTGATAACTATTTTATTGGACACGAAAGTGGTTTAAATATAAACCCTGGTAGTGGTGGACTTTATAATAATTTCTTTGGATATCAATCAGGAAAATTCACAACTTTTGGGAGCAGTAATAATGCAATTGGTTATCAATCACTTTTTAAAAATATTGGAGGTAATTATAACGTATCAAATGGTTATCAGGCACTTTACAATAACACTTATGGGTATTATAATGTAGCAAATGGCTATCAGGCACTTTATTCAAATACTTATGGTAATAGTAATGTTGCAAATGGCTATCAGGCATTATACTTTGATACTACAGGTAGTAATAACGTTGCGAATGGCTATCAGGCATTATATTATAACAATGCAAATTACAATGTCGCGAATGGTTATCAGGCACTTTTTTCTAACACTTCAGGAACGTATAATACTTCTTCAGGTTATCAGACACTTTATTCTAATACAACAGGTAGCTGGAATTCAGCAAATGGGATGAATGCTCTTTATTCAAACCAAAGTGGATATTACAATGTAGCAAATGGATATCAGGCACTTTATTCAAATACCACTGGACACAGCAATACAGCTAATGGATATGCAACAATGTTTTCAAATACAATTGGAAATAACAATACTGCAACAGGTATAGAGTCGCTTTATTCAAACACCGAAGGCTATAACAATACAGCCACTGGATTAGGCGCACTTAATTTTAACACCATTGGATCCGAAAACTCAGCACATGGCGTTGGGTCACTTTTTCATAATATTACAGGAAATAACAATACAGCTATAGGAAACTTTGCTTTCTTTAATGGGACTACTTTTTCAAATTCAACAGCTATAGGTTTTCAGTCGGATATAACTGCCAGTAATCAGGTTTCACTTGGGAGCAATACTGTTACTTCTTTTTATTGCATGGGTGCTTTTGCTGCTACAACTGCTCTTGCTTCAAATATGTATGTCTCATCATTTGGTCAAATAATGAGAAGTACTTCTTCAAAAAGATATAAAAAGAATATTGAAAATTTAACAATTAATACTGAAGATATTTATAAACTAAGACCTGTTTCTTATATTTCAATTTTAGATAATAAACCATATTTTGGATTAATTGCTGAAGAGGTTGCAGAAATAATACCTGGATTAGCAGAATTTACTAAAGAAAAAGACGTAATAAAAGACAGTAAATCTGAAAAATTAATTCCTGACGCTGTTCAATACTCAATGTTATCAGTTCTTTTACTTAATGAAGTACAAAAACACAAAAAAGAAATAACTGAGTTAAAAGAAAAAAATGATGAGATTCAAAAATTGAATCAGAATTTATTAAAACGAATAGAAACTATAGAAAAAACAATAAGTAAATAATTTCGAAATACAAATATCAACAATGAGAAAAATAATTTTTTTAAGCATTTTTGTAATGCTAACTTTGTGCACTTTTGCACAAACACCACAATCATTCCAATACCAGGCAGTAGTTCGCGATGCATCAGGAACAGCATTGGTTAGCCAGCCTGTAAGTTTTCAAATTAGTATAATTTCAGGATCAATCACCGGAACGGTTGAATATACTGAAACTCATACAGCAACAACCAATGCTTTTGGTATTGTCACATTATCTATAGGAACTGGAGTGACATCAGGAAATTTTGCAGGCATTAACTGGGGAAGTGCTGCCCACTTTGTGAAAGTTGAAGCCGATCCTCTTGGAGGAACCAGTTACTTAGATATGGGAACAATACAACTTTTATCTGTTCCTTATGCACTTTATGCAGAAACTTCGGGCAACGCAGGACAAACTTATACTTCAGGAAATGGAATTGACATTACCGGAAATGTGATTTCAAATACTTCGCAAGATCAAACTGTAGTTATTAACTCAGGAACCGGGACCAGCGTTTCTGGCACATATCCTAATTTTACAATTAATAACACACAACCAGATCAAACCATAAATTTATCAGGAGCAGGCTCTACTTCTGTAAGCGGTATTTACCCTAACTTTCTAATTACATCTACTGGGGGAACCGTTCCGTACACTGCAGGTAGCGGGATTGACGTTACAGGAACTACTATTAGTAATACAGCTCCTGATCAGACAGTAACATTAACCCAAAGTGGTGCAACAACAGTTACAGGGACATATCCTAATTTTACTATTTCAAGTACCGATAACAATACAACTTATTACGCAGGAACTGGGATTAATGTAACTGGCACGACTATTTCTAATACAGCTCCAGACCAGACAGTAACTTTAACACAAGCTGGTGCAACAACAATTACAGGAACTTATCCTAACTTTACAATATCGAGTACTGATAATAATACAACGTATAATGCAGGCACAGGAATTAATGTTACTGGTACAACAATTTCAAATACAGCACCTGATCAGACAGTAACTTTAGCACAAGCTGGCGCAACAACAGTTACAGGAACTTATCCTAACTTTACAATTTCAAGTACAGATAACAATACAACATACACTGGTGGTACAGGAATAAATGTTGCGGGAACAACAATTACTAACTCAAGTCCAAATGCCACAC
>CAILUD010000028.1 GCA_903837285.1 uncultured Bacteroidota bacterium
AGAGTTAATTGCATTAGGTGGAAACACAGGACACTCCACCGGACCACATTTGCATTTTGAAATTAGATATTTAGGCGGACCAATAAACCCAAGCGAAGTAATAGATTTTAATAATTGTATTTTAATAAGTGATACTTTATTAATAGATCGTTGTCGGTTTGAATATTTAGACGACGTTCAAAAAGCCAGATATTACATGGTTAGAAAAGGAGATTCGCTTGGAAGAATTGCCCAACGAAACGGAACAACAATTACTCGTCTTTGTAAATTAAACGGAATAACACGAAAAACCACTTTACGAATTGGTCGCCGTTTGAGATATACATAATTTAACTTTTGTTCGAACAATGAATTTTTTCTGCAAACGTTTTAAATTAACTTTGTAGCAAAATTGTGCATATATGGACGAGTTAAATTCAACTGGCGCGCCACGCAAAAAAATGGATCTTATTTATTTTATTGTAATACTTGTATTGCTTATTTCTAATGGCTTTTTTGCATATAAGTTTTATACTATGCGTAAAGAAAAGGTTTATGTTGAGGTAGAACTAAAAGATACCAACAACGAAAAAGCTAATTTAGAAAATGAATTTAATGATATGTTGGCTCAATATGATGCATTAAAGACAGATAACACTCAAATTTCCGGACAACTTGAGCAGGAAAAAACAAAGATTAAAGAAATGCTCGAAGAAATTAAAGGATTAAAATCTGCAAATTATTATCAAATAAGTCAATATAAGAAAGAGCTGGGTACTTTACGCGAAATTATGCGAAGTTATATTGTTCAGATAGATTCGCTTAACACAAGAAATAAATTATTGGTCGAGGAAAACAAACAGGTAAAAACCGATTTTCAGAAAGTAAAATCCGAAAAAGATAATCTACAGGTAAAAACCGATGATTTGTCGCAAAAGGTAGATGTGGCATCAGCTTTAAGAGCAATAAATATTTCCTCATTACCAGTAAACGAAAAAGGAAAAGAAGTAACAAAAGCCAAAAAGGTTATAAGAATTAAAGTTTGTTTCACACTTACCGAAAATGCAATTGCCAAAACCGGAAATAGAGTAGTTTATCTTAGAATTGCCCGTCCCGATAAAGAAATTTTACCAAACACCGAAGGCGGAATGTTTGATTATGAGGGCAATCAAATACTTTATTCTGCAAAAAGAGAAATCGATTATCAAAGCAAAGATGTTGATATGTGTGTGTATTGGGCAAATTCCGGTGATTTAACAGAAGGTGTTTATACTATCGATCTTTTTAGCGAAGGCAAACAAATTGGTACTGCAACTTTTGGATTGAAATAATTTTAGACGCTGATTTGCGCTGATAAATACGGTAAAAATCACAAAAAAAATATCGTCATTGCGAGGAAGTATGACGTGGCAATCTTTTTATATATTTATAAAACAGACCAATCAATTGTCCCTCTCCAAGGTCTGTGACTCACATATCTCAATTTTTACCTAAACAAATTCATACCTCTGATTTCTTTGCTTTGGAATAAAACCTGCGCCTTCAATTAATGTTTTCATCCCATCAGCATTTAAAGAATAATTTGCACCAGCAGCAGAAACAACATTTTCTTCAATCATTATAGAACCCAGGTCATTAGCGCCACCGTGCAAAGCAAGTTGGGCAGTGTTTTTACCAACAGTTAACCACGATGCCTGAATATTTGGAACATTTGGTAACATTATCCTGCTTATTGCTAACATTCGCAAATATTCGGTATTCGAAACAGGTAAAATTACTTTTTTGGCACCAAGTTTTGTATCTGTAAGCTGAACAGGCCACGGAATAAATGCATTAAAACCGGGAACATTTTTAGGTTTCTCGCTTTGAATATCTCTTATATAAATTAAATGCTGAATGCGTTCTTCAATTGTTTCAATATGCCCAAACATCATAGTTGCAGAAGTATATAGTCTCATTTTATGAGCTATTCGCATAACGTCTAACCATTCTTCAACCGTACATTTTCCTTTAGAAAGTTCAGTACGAACTCTGTTACTTAAAATTTCTGCTCCTGCACCGGGTAAACTGTCTAATCCAGAATTAACAAGTATTTCAAGAACTTCTGTAAAACTTTTATTTTCCTTTTTTGCCAAATATGCTACTTCTGGCGGACCAAGTGCATGAAGTTTAAGTTGTGGAAATTCCTGTTTTAATGTTTTAAATAAATCAGTATAAAAATCTAAACCTAGTTTTGAGTTCATTCCTCCCTGAAGTAGAAGTTGATCTCCACCAAGTTCAAAAAGTTCTTTTATTTTTTTTCTGTATTCTTCTATAGTTGTAACGTATGCATCGTTATTATTTGCTTTTCTGCAGAAATTGCAGAATGTACATTGCACAAAACATACATTTGAAATATTTACATTTCTATCAATTTGCCATGTTACAATGTTATCCGGATGAAGTTTTTGTCTTATTTCATTTGCCACATAAAGCAAATCGGCAAGTGGCAGATTATTGTAAATATCTATGCCATCAATTAAAGAAAGATATTCTGAGTTATAGTATTTATTAAGAATGTCTTGAGTAGTCATGAATCATGTAAATTTTCGAATGTAAGTTAAAAAAAAAAGCCTTTCCAGATTTCCCGGAAAGGCTTTTCTCGCCTTCGTTGGAGTTATCTCCAACGAATAGAGTAAGTTCAAGATAAATTTATTCGGCTTTTACAGCTTCTGCAGCAACAATTTCATAACTAATTGCAATTATTTCAGTTATCGAGCGCTTGTTACCATCTTTATCGGTGTAGCTGCGATTTGTAAGTTTGCCTGTTAGCGAAACTCTGCTACCTTTTTTAATCTCGTTACTTGCAGCATCCGCAAGTTTATTCCACATAACAACATTATGCCATGTAGTATCTCTCACCCACTGACCTTCGCGGTCTTTATGACTCGAGCTTGTTGCAAGCGATAATTTTAATACTTTATTACCGTTTGGCAATGTTTTTACTTCAGGGCTTAAACCTATAAACCCGCTAAGTTCTACTTTGTTAATCATTTTTTCCATGATGTTTTAAAATTTAATTGTTAATGAATTTGAATTTTGTTTGATGCAAAGATATGGTGGTAAAAAACCCAGATTCGGCTGTTAATCAGGTATATTCGTTTATCTTCGAAAGTAAACGTTTAAAAACGAATATGTATCACAAAATAAGACAGATAGAAATTAGGCAAATATTAGTTTATGGAAAAAAATATTTAGTTGCATCTCAAAGCCAAAATCAAACTTTAATAAATTTAAAAATTACAGCTATGAAAACAACAATTTTTTTAATCATGATGTTTACAGGAATTTTTATTTCTCCCGTAACAACCCCAACGCCTGATTCAATTTCGGGTTTTGTTAAAGATGCAACTTCTGGAAATGTTATAGAAAATGCAACAGTTTCTCTTTACAGAGATGGAAACTTTGTTAGTTCTGTAAAAACCGGGACAAGCGGAGCATTTTTCTTTTCGAAACTTACACCAGCAAAATATTTAATTAAAGCAACAAAAACCGGTTTTGATAAATGGACGGGTATTGCCTTTGAGTTAAAAAAAGGAGAGTTTAAATCAGTTTCAGTTTCATTATCTCCGGTTGTGGAAGTTGTAGTTGATGAGTTACAACAAGAACAAGTGATGGATAAAAAAAATTATAGTGTTGGTGCAGCAATGAAAACTAAATGTTCTGAATCACAGGCATATTTTGCTTCACCAGTTGCTTACGATATGGTAGAAGTTGAACATAACACAGAAGAATATGATAAAATAAATGAAAATGCATTTAAAGAATCTCTTACAAACCCATTATCAACTTTTTCTGCAGATGTGGATAAGGCTTCATATTCTAACGTAAGACGATTTTTAAATCAAAATCAAATGCCTTATAAAGATGTTGTTAGGGTAGAAGAAATGATTAATTATTTTGAATACAATTATCCTCAACCAACAAATGGTGACCCTTTTTCGATAAATATGGAAATTGGTAAATGTCCATGGAATGAAAAACATGATATTGTAATGGTTGGTTTGCAAGGCGAAAATATTGCTGCTACAAAAATTCCAGCAAGTAATCTTGTGTTTTTGTTAGATGTTTCAGGGTCGATGGGTGATGTAAATAAACTTCCACTTTTAAAACAAGCTTTTAAAATTCTTGTAAATAATTTAAGAGATGAAGATAAAGTTGCAATAGTTGTTTATGCCGGTGCAGCAGGTTGCGTGTTAGAATCAACCGCAGGAAATAAAAAAGAAACAATTAATGCAGCATTAGAACAATTAAGCTCTGGTGGAAGTACTGCTGGGGGCGCAGGTATACAATTAGCATATAAAATTGCAAAAGAAAATTATATTGTTGGTGGCAATAATCGTGTAATTTTAGCTACTGACGGGGATTTTAACGTAGGCGCAAGTAGTGATGGTGAGATGACCAGATTAATTGAAGAAAAAAGAAAAGGTGGAGTTTTTATCAGCATACTTGGATTCGGAATGGGAAATTACAAAGATTCCAAAATGGAAAAAATTGCCGATGCAGGAAATGGAAATTACTATTATATCGATAATATTATGGAAGCTAAAAAAGTGTTTGGTAAAGAATTATGGGGAACACTCTATACAATTGCAAAGGATGTAAAAATTCAGGTTGAATTTAATCCGGCAAAAGTTAAAGCATACAGATTAATTGGATACGAAAACCGCTTACTTAATAAAGAAGATTTTAATGATGATACCAAAGATGCTGGCGAAATTGGTTGTGGTCATACTGTTACTGCGCTTTACGAAATTATTCCAGCAGACTCAGATGAATCAATAAATTTAACTGATCCTTTGGAATATCAACAAACAAAAGTTGTAAAAAGTGGTGATATAATGACAGTTAAGCTTCGTTATAAAAAACCTGATGAAGATATTTCAAAGCTTATTGTAAATAAAATTAAAGATAGCGACAGAAAATCTGTTAACTCTAATAATTTTACATTTGCATGTGCGGTATCAGAATTTGGAATGTTGCTAAGGGAATCTGAATTTAAAGCAAACTCTTCATTTGCATCAGTATTGGCTTTAGCAAAAACTTCAAAGGGAGAAGATAAAGAAGGTTATAGGTCAGAATTTATGAAGTTAGTTGAGACAGCGGAATTATTAAAGAAATAATTTCTAATATTAATTGTCATGTTGAGCGGAGTCGAAACATCTAATTTCCAAAATACAGATTGCTTTTGGTGAGAAAAGTACTTCATTTTGTTCAGAATGACAGTAGAACAAAAAAAGAAAAGCGTAGCTAAAATCTACGCTTTTTTCATTTCAATAAGATTCAGAAAATATTGTACGTATTGGTCCTTTAAAGCATTTACGCTGTATTTTTCTTCTACAGTTTTTTGTCCGGCTTTACCTAATTTTACACGCAAGTCTTCATGTTCAATTAATAATGAGAGTTTTTCGACCCATTCCCCTTCAGTTGAAGCTAGAAATCCGTTTTCACCATCTTGTATAATTTCAGAGTTTACCCCAACTGGTGACATAATGGTTGGGATCTCTAACGCCATATATTGTAGGCCTTTAAAGCCACATTTTCCTTTTGACCATTCATCATCAGGTAAGGGCATAATTCCAATATCAATTTCAGAAAGATCTTCAATTTCTTTATTTGATGACCATTGTGTTGCTTCAATATTTAATTCTGGAAAACGGTATGGGATGTTAACTATTATTTTGAAATATACTTTTTCGCCAAAAAGTTCTTTAATCTTTTTTAGAACCGGAATAATTGTTTCAAAGTGTTTTAGGGTTGTTGAGGTGCCCGTCCAGCCAATGCAAATACTTGATTTATTTGATATGCGAGTTGTTCTTTTATGATAATTAGTATCTATAGTTGTTGGCATAATTTCAATTCTTGGATTGAAAAGTTTCGCATAATTTGCAAGATAACTGTTACCTGCTAAAACAAGATCTGCAATTTTTATTATTGATGCAGTTTTTGATGGTTTTTTCAGCCAATCCAAATTTGCATTTCCCTCAGATGTATCGTTTAACCATATTGCATCATCAAAATCGAAAACAATAAGTGCTTTTCTTGATCGTAAAAGTCTTTCAAAAAAAGTTGTGCCAAGCATAAATGCCTCTCTATAAATAAAAACTAAATCAAATCTTTTTGCTTTGCGAATATCACTAAGTCTTTTAAAAAAACTTTTTATTAGTATCCAGGCTTTAAGGTGATAATTTCCTTTAGAATAGAAAACAGTATCGTCTTTTTTGGAGATTATATTTGAGTAATAAATTTCAAAACCTCTTTCTTTTAAGGAAGTTAAATATTGTTCGCAACGAAACCTCTGGCCGGGAGAACGATTTAATCTATGTGGAACAATGTATAAAATCCGAGGCATTATTTTACAGAAATATTTCTGCAAAATAATTAAATATTATGGTATAAAATTGTCTTTTTTCAGGAATTCTGCAAGTTTAAAAATAGAGTTTGCTCTATGACTGATTTTGTTTTTTTCAATCAGAGGCATTTCTGCAAATGTTTTGTTGTAACCATCAGGAATAAATATTGGGTCGTAGCCAAATCCACTATCACCTCTTTTTTCTGTAATTATATTTCCCTTAACGGTGCCTTCAAAAAGATATTCTTTGCCATTTAATATTAATGCAGTAACAGTTCTGAATTGTGCTTTGCGATTGGTTTTATCACTAAGATTTAATAAAAGCTTAGTAATGTTATTTTCTGCATTGTTTTCATGACCCGCATATCTTGCAGAAAAAACTCCAGGGGCTCCATTTAATGCTTCAACTTCAAGTCCGGTATCGTCTGCAAAACAATTAACATGTAATTTGTTAAATATAAATCTGGCTTTTTCAAGCGCATTTCCTTCAAGAGTATTTTGATTTTCTGGTATGTCTCCTTCAAATCCCGCTTCTAACAAAGTTATTAGCTTAAAAGAATCTCCTATAATATTTTGTATTTCGGATGATTTGTGTTGGTTGTTAGATGCGAAAATTAGTTTCATGGATCAATTCGGTTTTATGAATATTATTTGATTATTTATTGCCCCATCGGGGCAAGCGCTTGGTATAAAAAACTACAAAGTTTTTGTCCCTATGGGACAAGTAATTGGTTTCATTCTACTTTTTTAGTATTTTATAAATTCAACAGAATTTTCACCTTCTTGTGCATTTAACCTTAAGGTGTATTTTCCTTTTGCAAAGGTTCTAATATCTATTTTTAGTCTGTTAAATCCAGCCACCAAATTTATTTTATTTGAATATACAAAACGACCTTCTTTATCAAAAATATCAAGCATTGAATTACCCGGAATTATAATGTTTAAATCGAGATTAATTTCGTTATTAGTTGGATTTGGGTATAGATTTAAAATTAGTTGATTAGTGCTATTTGTTTTACAGGCTTCATTATTTGATAAATCAACATCAATTTTTTCCTCAGATAGAATTCCTTTTACACACACATAAGTGGGTGGGCTTGTTTCGCTGTATGGTAACTGAGCATTAAAATTGAAATTTACAATTTGTCCGGAAAAGAGCGTGTCTGGGTATATTTCCATTATTGGAGTGCTTTTATCGGTGATAAGTGTTAGGAGTGGATTAATAATTGGCATTGTTCCAATATTTGCAATAGTTGTACTAGTTGTTAAATATGTTGAATTAATATTATAATCTATTGACAAAACTGCTAGGTTATATATATTCGGAACAACTTTAACATATTTATATGTTGAATCTACACAACCATGAGAATTTTCACTTTTTAACCAAATTGTATAATTTCCGGTATCGTTAAAAACGTGAATAGGAGAATTTAATAGACTTGTTTGACCATCACCAAAATCCCAATAACTTAAATCGTTAGTTGTGGAATTTATTAAATTAACAGATAATGGTGGGGCGCCAAGATTTGGCAAACATAAAAAGTTAGGTACTGGAAGTGGGAATACTTTAATAACTTTAGTTATTTCGTCAATACAATCTACTGTTGAGGTTACTTTTAAATTAACGGTATAATTACCAATATTGTTATAGTCTGCAGAAGGGTTAGGTATACTAGAAGCAGCTCCATTTCCGAAATTCCAATGCCATTTATAAATGCTCCCATTTATTACAGATGAGGTATCTGTAAAATTAAGTGGTAGTCCAAAACAAGTACTATCGCCAATAAACCCGGCATTAGGCGGTGCCGAAACTGAAACTAAATTTGTTAGTGTATCGGCACATCCGTTTAATGATTTAATAATTAGGCTTACTGGATATTGCCCAACAGTAGAATAAATATGTTGTGGATTTTGTTGTAAAGAAGAATCACCATCTCCAAAATTCCAATTCCAAATAGTAATTGGGAAAATGGGTAGTGTTTGTGTTAGGTCAAAAAACCATGTGGCAGAACCTGTACATGCTGGAGAAAAATCAAAACCAGCAAGTGGAGACGGTTTTATTTCTATTGTTTTTGAAATGGAATCTTTACAACCTTCATTACTGGTTGAAATAAGTTGCACCTGATAAAAACCAATATCAGAAAAAGTATGCTGTGGG
The DNA here is from genome assembly GCA_903837285.1 of uncultured Bacteroidota bacterium. Taxonomy (GTDB): domain Bacteria; phylum Bacteroidota; class Bacteroidia; order Bacteroidales; family GWA2-32-17; genus GWA2-32-17. The sequence continues at coordinate 8,532 of CAILUD010000028.1, forward strand.
TTTAGTACAATAGAGCTATTATTATCTCCAAAATCCCAGTCCATATTTGATAAATAACCCGCAGAAACTGAACTTAAGTTGGTAAAATAACTGGTTCCTCCCATACAGGTACCGGCAACACTATAAGCTGCTAATGGATTCGGATGTATTGTTATGTTTTTTGAAACAGTATTTGAACAATTACTGTCTGTTGTTATGGTAAGCAAAACTTGATAATTCCCAATATTATTAAAGATATTTGAGGTGTTTTGGGTAACTGTAGTATCATTATTAATGATCCACTGCCAATCAATAATATGGCTGCCATCAAGTGTTTGTGAAGTATCAGTAAATGTTATTTGATTTTCAACACAAGCTATTGTGTGTGTAAAACCTGTAATGGGGGCAATGCCATGTATATTCACATGAATTGTATCTATTGCAACGCAGCTATTGATATTTGTTACAGAAACCCAATAATCTCCGGTATTGCTTAAAACTATACTTGGGTTTGTGGAATTATTGTTCCAGAAGTAATTTGTTATGTTTGTTCCACCTGATGGAGAAATAGAATTGCCAGAACAAAGAGAGGTGTCATTCCCTAAAGAAAGATTGTAAAGAGTAGAATCTATACCAATATAAATTGTGTCTGAATATGAACAGCCTTTAATATCAATTACTTTAAGCCAATAGTTGGCCGAT
>CAILUD010000029.1 GCA_903837285.1 uncultured Bacteroidota bacterium
ATACTATCGCTATATAGAATAAATAATTTATAATTTTCATAAGCTTCTTTATAATTTCCATTTATCATATTTAAATCACTTAATGAAATATAAGTATTTTTCATAGTTCTTTTTAAGCCAATTTCTTTAGATAATTCTAATGCTTTAATCAGGTATTCATTTGCTTCTTTATATCTTTTTAGTTTTATTAAAACATCTCCAAGATTACAGTAAGAGCTTGCAATACCGGGTCTATTATCTAAAGATTCTTTAATTTTTAATGAAATTAAATGATTAGTTAATGCCTCTTGAAAATTACCTAACGAATAATAGACACCACCAATATTTGAGTAAGATTCTGAAACACCATTTTTATTACCTAATTCTTCTTCAATTGCCAAAGATGACATATGATTTTTTAATGCTTCATCATAATTCCCCTTACTGTCATATATAAGACCAATTCCGTTATATGAATTAGCAATACCTTTTTTATCTCCAATTTCCTTTTCTATTTTTAAACAAGCTAAGAAATTTTTCAATGCTTCTTCATTATTTCCTTGTTTACCATATATATTTCCAATATTTCCATATGAAGCAGCAATACCGCTTTTATTTCCAATATTTTCTCTTATTTTCAATGATGCAAAAAGATTTTTTAATGCCTCTGGATAATTTCCTTGATCAGAATATATATTTCCAATATTACTATAAGAATCTGCTATACCTTTTTTATCTTTTATTTCTTCTCTAATTTTCAAACTTAAAATATGGTTTTTAAGAGCTTCAGATAAATTACCATTATCTTCAGCAAAGTAGCCAAGAAAATTATAGGTAGTAGCAAGTCCTTTTTTAAATCCAATCTTTTTAGATAATTCAAGTGCTTTATTTAAATATTCTTCGGCTTTTAAAGTATCCTCAAATTCGTATTCTAAAAAGAGTTCATTAAATACATTTACTTTAATTGTATCTACCTTAGTAATTGCAATAACTTTTTCGAGACTGTCTATTCTTTGCTGATCTTGAGCATAGCAATGCCAGGTAATCAAAATAAAAAACAAAAAAATAATATTTCGTAGAATAAATTTCATTTTTAAATTTTCATTCCTAATACGGTAACATCATCAATCTGCTCATAATTACCTTTCCAGTTTTGGAAAGCAATTTCAAGAATTTCTCTTTGTTCAGTCATTGGCTTATCAACATTTGCAACCAAGATTTCTTTAAACTGTTTATACATAAATTTCCTTCTTTTAGGTCCACCAAACTGATCGGCATAACCATCTGTAAACAAATATAAAGAGTCGCCTTTATTTAACTTAAATTCATGGTTTGTAAAATCATTCATTGTAGGATATATAGCTATAGGCATTTTGTTACCCTTAAGTTCAACTAATTCTCTATTATCATTCTGAGCTTGAAAAGAACAATTTTCATGCGCAGCTATATTTATATTCAGACTAGATTCCTCATGTTCGTTCGGAATGACAGAAGGGATAATGTAAAGAGGATTATTAGCACCTGCCCATTGCGCTTCATTTGTATCTGCATTAACAACTAGCAAAGAAATATCCATTCCGTCTTTTTGTTCACCTTGAACACCTTTTTGTTGTAAAGCGTTAATAATTTCTTTTCTTAAAATATTTATTATTTGGTTTGCTTTATTTATTTCCTGCTTTTGTATTATTTCATTTAAAAAACTAATACCAAGCATTGACATAAAAGCTCCGGGAACTCCATGTCCTGTGCAGTCTGCTACTGCTACAATTAAATAATTATTTATTTTTGTAGTCCAGTAAAAAT
>CAILUD010000030.1 GCA_903837285.1 uncultured Bacteroidota bacterium
AAAAGGGATTTTATCAGGCTGATGCAGGAATTAAATCAACATTCCATGATGTACTTTCTCTTGGAGTTTTTTATAGAACAGATGAGGCAGTAGTTACTTTTATTGGTATTGACACAAAATATCTTGTTTATGGTTATTCTTATGGAATTGTTTTGAGCGATGTTAAGAAATATACTGTTGGATCGCACGAAATAATGCTTATACTAAAACTTAATAATGCCAAGTCAAATTTAAAATGAGAATATATTTTGGCATATTGTTAATTCTTATTACTACTTTCTGTGTTTATGCACAGAATGATAATATGCAGATAATTTCTTTAAAAACAATTAACTCAACTTTTGATGATTTTGCTCCTGTATTTGTAGATTCAACAACAATGCTTTTCACTTCTTCGCGCCCAAATCCACTAGCAGAAAGAAATATGTCCAATAATCAGAATATTTATATAACTAATAAAACTGGTAATGAATGGACATCACCAAAATTAATTTCTTATTTATCTAATTCGGATAATCACGAAGCAACAGCTGGAATTTCATCTGATCGAAAAACAGTGTTTTTATATAAGACCTTTAATGGTGGCGACATTTATAATTCAGATATAAATGGAAAAATACTAAGTGCACCAAAAAAGACGGCTATAAATTCTCAATGGCAGGAATCGTCTGTTTGTTTTGCAAATAACACATTATATTTTGTTAGCGACAGGCCGGGAGGAAAAGGAGAACACGATATTTATTACTGTACAGCTATTGAAAAAGGCTGGACAGAACCAACTAATATTGAAATATTAAATACAGAATTTGATGAAAATTATATTTCTGTTTCTAATAATGGGGATTCACTATTTTTCAGTTCTAAAGGTCATAATTCAACAGGCGGTTTTGATATTTATAGATCAGTACGAAAAAGCGATGGAACATGGACAACCCCAGAAAACTTGGGAAATTTGATTAATAGTTCATCTGATGAAATTAATTTTTCTACCGACCCTTATGGCAAAATGTTTTTTTCATCAAACAGACCAGATAGTTCAGATACTAGTTACAATATTTATACATGTTTTGAAAAAAAGATAAGAATTAAAATTCCTCTCGAAATAACAGGAAATTCTCCCATAAATGAAACAAAAACAGGTACGGTAGATTTAATCAGAAATTATATTGAAGTTGAGGGTTTTCAAAGAAATATTCCAAAGAAAATAGAAGTAAATATTTCAGCAGTGTTTGATAGTTTGGACATTGTTAAAATCGGCGATTTAAAAATCGATAAAAACCTTACAGTAATAGACAATAAAGAAACACCACTTATTGCAATAAAAATATTTGAAAAGAAAATAGAAAATGTAAGCCTCGAAGAAGTCAAGAAAAGTATAGATTTCGAAATAAATTACTGTGCAGTTCAAGTTGGAGCATTTACTTATAAAACTTCTATTACCGATTTTGCAAAAGATTATCCTTTGTTAGGAGATAAAGTCTTAATGATACAGAATAAAAAGTTTAATCGCTTTGTTATGCGAGAAACATTTGAAGATTTAGACAGTGCAATCGTTCTTCAGAAGAAATGCCTTACAGAATATCACTCTGTTTTCGACACATTTATTGCAGTTTATGATATGCACAATGTTAGAATTCTTATTTATTTCGATGTAAAAAGCAATATGTACAAAATGTTACGTCCAGAAGATCAGTATAAGGATGATGAGTTGTTTAAATAAACCTACTCGCAAACTCCAAGTAATACCAATGCTTTATTTGTTATAGTCAAATGTTAAGTTTAATTGCTAAAACTCAACTATCTCTATCGTCATTGTGTTAGCTGCGGTGAAGGAGTAATGGAAGATTAATTATACCAAACGTAATCTGTCGCGGCGTACAGATGGTATTATAGGCTATAAAGGAAATTAAAAAATCGGCTAACTTTAAATTTAAAGAATAGCCGATTAAATAATTAAAAAGAAAGTTCTAATTCTTTCTTATATCTAGTTCATCAATAATATTTTTGGCTCCACCAAATTTATCAATAATAAATAGCACATAACGCACATCTACATTGATGGTTCTTTGCATATCCTGATTAAATACAAGGTTACCACAAAGCCATTCCCAGTTTCCGTCAAATGCTAAACCTACAAGTTCACCATTGCCATTCATAATTGGACTACCTGAGTTACCGCCTGTAATATCGTTGTTAGATAAAAAAGCTACCGGCATTTTACCGTTTTCGTCAGCATATTGGCCATAATCTTTTTTGTTATATAATTCAACTAATTTTTGTGGAACTTTAAATTCATCGTTTGTATTATCCATTTTTTCCATAATTCCTTCCATGTAAGTCATGTATTTGAAATGAGCACCATCTCTAGGATCATATGGCTGAACTGTTCCATAAGTAAAACGAAACGTTGAATTTGCATCCGGGTAAAATTTCTTGTTTGGCTGACTTAACATTAAACCAGCTTCAAACTCTCTCTCTAATGGTTTTAATTTGCCCTGAATTGCTAAATATTGGGGAACTACTGTCATTTGATAAGTTCCAAAGATACTTTTAGCATATAATAGAAGAGGATCGTTTGAAATTATTTTTTTTGATGGTTTATCTAAAAACTTTTGTAACCTTGCTTTATCGGTAAATATACTATTTGTTGCAACATCGTTCACAAACTTGTCTATACTTTCATTTATGCTATCTGCTTTGTAATTTTTAGGTAATTCTTCAGTAAAAAATTTCAATTGTTTATTTGCAGGTAAATCTGCACAATACATTTTAAGCATTTCAGAAAAAACTTTCATGTCAACTTCTGAATTATAATCTTTAAATGTTTCATCTAATTCACTTTTTAGAGATGTTGTTAAATCCTCTATTTGCTTTTGATTTTCTTTAGAATTTTCTAAAGCTGTACCAAGGGCATTATATGATTGCATTAACATTACTTGAGAACTTCCCTGCAATAAAGCCTGTGAAGCATAAAATAACTCTCCGCCTGTTTCGCATAATTTTGAATAACAAGAATCAATTCCTGATAATACTTTTCCAAATCTTTTTTGGTTTTCGGGAGTTTGATTTGCCCAATTAGTAAATTCTTTTTCAATTTGTTTTTTAGTAGAAATTGCATCTGTTTGTTTTAGATTTAGAAGTTCTCCTTTAAAATTTTTATAGGTATTAGCATATGATGCATATCCACTTGCTAAAGCAATACGTATAGCATCTGATTTATCCATTGCTTCCTTCCAAATATCCAATTTTTTCCCAATTAACTTAACAAGAATCGGATTAAAAGTTGTCATTTTATAATTCATACCAAAAGAAGTTAAATACCTTTCTGTTGAACCAGGATAACCCATAATCATTGTAAAATCATTTTGTTTTACACCTTTAATAGAAACAGGAAGAGAGTGAAGGGGAGTGTAAGGAACATTATCTTTTGAATATGTAGCAGGTTTTCCCTCTTTATCAGCATAAACTCTAAAAACACTAAAATCGCCTGTGTGGCGAGGCCACATCCAGTTATCTGTATCTCCACCAAACTTACCAATTGATGAAGGAGGGGCGCCAACTAATCTAACATCTTTAAATATTTCATATACAAAAAGGTAGTATTCGTTCCCCAAATACATTTCTTTAACTTTTGCTTCATATTTTGAAGACTCTTTTATCTCTTTTTCTAATGCAGAAATTGCTTTTTTAATTGAAGTTTTTCTAGCTGCTTCATCCATATCAAAAGTAACATCTTTTAAAATTTTGTCTGTTACAGTCTCAATTCTTATGAGATGAGATACACAAAGTCCTTCAACCGATAATTCCTGATCATGAGATTTTGCCCAATACCCATCTGTTAAATAATCATGTTCCACCGATGATAATTTTGCAATAGCATCGTATCCGCAATGATGATTTGTAAACATTAATCCTTTTCCGCTTACAATTTCACCTGTACAAAACCCCTGATAATCACCATTTGATGCATTCATTAATTGAAAAATGGCATCTTTTATACTGGAATTATTAATATCGTAAATCTGCTCGGGAGTTAACTTACAGCCAAGTCGTTGCATGTCCGAATAATTTAAACTTTTTATTAAATTTGGAAGCCACATACCTTCATCAGCTTTTGTTTTTAATACCGAAGGTATTACAAATGCAACAACGAGCAATAAGGAAATTATTCTTTTCATATTTATTTATTTTAGTTTACAAACTAACTTATTTTAATTTTAAGATTCAAACATTTTCGCTCAAAGTATAAAAAAATTAAACGAACAGAGATTATTTGGCTATAAGACAAAATTGAATTTCAAAAAAAAACTGCCTATGTAAAGGCAGTTTTCAAATTATACATTGAGATTTATATCTTTTTTAACCACATATACCAGGCAACTTCTCTAAGATTTGGATCCTTCTTTTCTTTTAATTTCTCTGATTCAGCAATAGTTGCCGGACTTGGAATAAGAACTTCATCTCCAGGAGTCCAATTTGCTGGTGTCATAACAGAATTTTTATCATGTGTTTGCAAAGCAATTAAAGTACGTTTAATCTCATCCATATTGCGACCAACGGTCATAGGGTAAAAAAATGTAGCTTGAATCTTATTGTTTGGATCAACAATAAACACCCCTCTTACATCTTTTGTGCTACTTGAATACGGATGAAGCATTCCAAACTTTTTAGATATTTCAAGGTTTGCATCTGACACTAAAGGAAACTGAATTTTTTCAGTTTTCTTTTCATTGTATGCTAAATTTTCAATTGATTTTACCCACTCTATATGGCTGTTTATACCATCAGTTGAGATTATTATTATTGCTGTATTTAAATCTTTAAAATCTTTTTGTAAAGCAGATAATTCTAAAATTTCTGAAGTGCAAACAGGGGTGAAATCAGCTGGATGACTAAATAGTATTTTCCATTTTCCAAAATAATCTTCCGGAAATTTCACTGTCCCAATTGTAGAATTAGCGACAAATGCAGGTGCAGATTCACCTATTAGTGGAATCCTAATATCTTTATTTTCCTGAGCAAAGCTATATTTGACAAGAGAGATAAAGATTAAACTCAATATTAATATCTTTTTCATATTACTTATTTTTATTTAGATTAATTCTACGCAAAGATAAGTCATTAAATTACTCATGTCAAGTAAAATACATTTTAAATGCTAAAATAATTATTATTCGCCTATATTTAAACGACATAGCCCTTGTTAAATTCTGTTAATTTGTTTCAATAAAAAACCCGCAAATAAATTTGCGGGTTTTTTTGTTATCTTATAACAGTAACCGTTCCTGTTTTTTCGTGCAGTACTCGTTTAAAATCTCTGAATGTACAAATCCATGAGTAGTTTCCAACCGGTGCTTTTTCGCCACCTTTTACAAGTCCTTTCCATCCTTCGTGCATGTCATTTGTCTGGAAAATTACTTCACCCCAACGATCGTATACCAGAAGCTGGAAAGTTTCTTCGTTTATACTGCTTCCAAATACAAAGAATTCATCATTCTTTCCATCATTATCCGGACTGAATGCCGATGGAGAATAAAAAGTAAACTCATCTTTAATTTCTATTTTACCCATTATAGTATCACTACATTGTTTGTCGGATAAAACAATTAAAGTTACATCATAAATTCCAGGAGGATATGCAGGATAATAATGTACAGGATTGTAAACATTTGAAGAATCGCTGTCGCCAAAATACCATTTTACATTAGTTGCCAATGTTGAGTAGTTATTGAAACTGATAATAGGTTTAATAACGCTAGCCACCGCTGGATCTGGCATAAACTGAGCTTCAGGAACAGGATAAGCCTCTATTGTAAATAAGCTTGGATCTTCAGCTTTACAGCCATAAATATTGGTTACTATTATACCTATTGTATAAGTTCCCGGTTGTTTAAATATATGCATCGGATTTTTTGTAAATGCTGCCTGATTATCTCCAAAACTCCAGATGTAGGTTTGGCCATCATCAGGTGTGCTTTCGTTAAACTGCACAGATAATGGAGTACATCCTTGAATCTTATCTGCACTTGGACTTAAATTTGGTGATGCATAAACAAATACCGGCATGTTTACCTGAGCTGTGTAATTACAGCCGTCTTTTACCATTATCTGATAAGATTGATATGTGTTTGGATAAACTATCATCGGTGTTATTGTAGGATTTCCGTTTATGAAATAACTATACGGTTCGCCTTTTCCGCCCGATGCTGTAGGTGTTATTATAATAGTTTCGCCAGCACATATTGAATCGGCAGATTGTGTGGCTGTTAGTTCTAATGTCGGATATACAAAAACTTCTATGTTTGTAAGACTTGTACATAAATTTGCATCTGTTGCCATTACAAAGTAATGAGTAGTTGTATCGGGACTAACAGTTATTGTATTTAAGTTCTGTCCGGTATTCCATAAAAGTGTATAAGGGAACACTCCACCTGTTGCCGATGCAGTAATTGTTAATGTAGAGTCGTTACATATTGCAATATAATCAGGAACATCTATTGCCAGTTGTGGTGGTTCAATTACTGTAATCTGATCTGTTATTGTACAACCATTAACATCTGTTACTGTTAAAATATAATTACCTGCTGTAGCACTCGGTACCATTGAGAAAATTGAACCCGTTGACCATAAATAACTATATGGTAATGTTCCGCCACCTACTATTGTTGATACCATTCCATTATCCAAACCAAAACATGTTACGTCATTCTTTGTAAGTGCTAACGTTAACTCCGGAGGGTTGGTAACATTTAATGATGTAATTGCTGAAGTACATCCATTCTGGCTAACCTGAAGAGATATTGGGAAAATTGCAGCTGTAGCAAAGTTTATGTTATAAGGACCTTGCCCGGTTCCCGAAGCTATTGTTGCCGGACCAAAGCTCCATGTATATGTTGCAGCTGTTACTCCGTTGCCTGTATATGTTACAGTAGAGTTGTCGCCATAACAATTTATAGTGGACAAATCAAAAGTCGATGTTGGTATATAATCGAAGATTATTTTTACTGTATCCTGATCGTTACATCCATTGCCATTATTTTCGTTCCATATAAAATTATAGGTGCCATATTGCGATACTGTTACAGAAGTGTTAGGTGAACCAGAGTTTGTGAATAATACAGAACCTGGACCGGGGAGATTAAACCATGTGCCTGTGCCTACTGATGGCATTGCTGCAAGGTTAATCGTCTGACTGCATATTTGATCATCTGGGCCAGCATTTGCGTCTGGCTGAGTGGTAAAAGTTGCTGTCATATTATCTGAACTGGTACAACCGTTTCCATTATCTTCTGTCCATAACAAACTGTAAATTCCTTGAGCTGATGCGGTAACTGCAGTTGTTGCACTGTTTGGGTCGGCAAAAATAATTGTTCCAGGGCCTGATTGTTGAGTCCATGTTCCAATGCCAACACTTGCTACTCCTTGTAAAGTTGTATTTAGCTGACATACCGAAATATTTACTCCTGCATTTGCTACAGGTTGTTGTGTAAATGTAATTACTACTATATCGCTGCTAACGCAACCAAGTCCGTTATTTTCTGTCCATGTAAAATTATATGCACCGCCTAAAGTAACTGTTACGCTTGTGTTTGCATTGTTTGCATTTACGAA
>CAILUD010000031.1 GCA_903837285.1 uncultured Bacteroidota bacterium
AAATAATTTAATTTGTTAGAATTACAATTTTATAAAGAAAAAAACTCTTTACAAATAAAAAGTCAGGTCTTTCGACCTGACTTCATTTATTTTTTAAAATAGCGGTTATTTAATTTACCCGCATTTAGAATATCCGCAGGAAGTGCAAGTAAGACAACCTTCCATATAAACTAAATCATGCTGACCGCAATTTGGACATTGTGTTCCTGTTTTTGGTTTTGCACCATTAGGAATATATTTCTTTATTGCACGTTCAACACCGGTTTTCCATGTATTAATATTTTCATCATCTAATTGTAATGAACCAACTAAATTAATTACATCGGTAATAGGCATTCCATAACGTAATACACCAGAAATTAATTTTGCATAATTCCAGTATTGTTTATCAAACATACGCGATAAACCTTCAACAGTAGTTCTGTAACCATGTTTATCTATGTATTGGAAATCGTATCTTGTACTTCCCTGCTCGTCTTTGTTCTTTATTACAACACCGTGCGAAATAGATTTTGGAATATGTAAAACTTCTTCATCGTCAATACCGGTAAATACTTCGTATGGTAATCCATCTAAAACACCAACAAATGCAATCCATTTTTCATTATTATTATTAAAACGAACAACATCTGCAGAAAGCACTGGTGGGCGTTTTTTAACTTCAAATGGTAGGTCTGGCTGATTACCTTTCTTTTTATCGGTAGAAATAAGTACACCCGATCTTGATCCTTCACGGTAAACAGTTAATCCCTTACATCCACTTTCCCATCCGGTAAGATAAACGTTTGCTACTAAATCTTCGTTTGCATTTTCAGGTAGATTTACCGTTACGCTTATTGAATGATCAACCCATTTTTGAATTCTTCCCTGCATACGAACTTTTGCCAACCAATCAACATCGTTTGATGTTGCCATATAATATGGCGACTTTTTAATTAATTCTTCAAGTTCTTCTTCAGAGTATTTCATTACTTTAAATAACTCGTAACCATTCATCTCTAGCCAGGTTACAAATTTATGATGAAACACATTATATTCTTCCCAGTGATCGCCAAGTTCATCTGTGAAATTTATTTTCACATCTTTATCGTTTGGATTTACTTTACGACGACGGCGATATACAGGACGAAATACCGGCTCAATACCTGAAGTAGTCTGAGTCATTAAACTTGTTGTTCCTGTTGGGGCTATTGTTAAAAGTGCAATGTTACGGCGACCGTATTTTGCCATGTCTTCATATAATCCAGGATCTGCTTCTTTTATACGTTGTATAAATGGATTATTTTTTTCACGCTCAGTATCATAAATTAAAAACGCACCACGTTCTTTTGCGCAGGATACCGATGATCGATAAGCTTCTATTGCGAGTGTTTTATGAACTTCAACAGAAAAATCAGTTGCTTCTTCGGTTCCATAACGTAAACCCAAAGCAGCAAGCATATCACCTTCGGCAGTTATACCAATACCAGTTCGGCGACCTTCCAAAGCTTTAACTTTTATTTTTTCCCAAAGTTGTGATTCTACTCTTTTTGTTTCGTCTATTTCAGGATCGGAATTTACTTTATTAAGTATTGCATCAACTTTTTCTAATTCAAGATCGATAATATCATCCATTATGCGTTGTGCATGATGAACATGTTTTTTAAATAACTCGAAATTAAATTTTGCCTCTTTGGTAAAAGGGTTTTCAACATAACCATAAAGGTTTATTGCTAACAACCTACAGCTATCATAAGGACAAAGTGGAATTTCGCCACAAGGATTTGTCGAAACAGTTTTAAATCCTAAATCAGCATAGCTATCTGGAACAGATTCGCGAATAATTGTATCCCAGAATAAAACACCTGGTTCAGCTGATTTCCATGCGTTATGAATAATTTTTTTCCAGAGTGAGCGTGCATCAATTTCTTTTGTTGTGGTTGGTTTAGTGCTTTCTACTGGATATTGTTGTGTGTAAGTTTTACTTTCAATAACAGCCAACATAAACTCGTCATCAACTTTTACCGAAACGTTTGCTCCGGTAACTTTTCCCTGCTCAAGTTTTGCGTTTATAAAATTTTCTGCATCAGGATGTTTAATCGAGATACTTAGCATAAGCGCACCACGGCGACCATCCTGAGCAACCTCACGTGTTGAGTTACTATAACGTTCCATGAATGGAACAATACCAGTTGATGATAATGCACTATTTAATACAGGACTTCCGCCCGGACGAATATGGCTTAAATCGTGACCAACACCACCACGGCGTTTCATTAACTGAACCTGTTCTTCATCAATTTTCATAATACCACCATAAGAATCACTTGGTCCATCTAATCCAATAACAAAACAATTAGAAAGCGATGCAATTTGAAAATGATTTCCAATACCTGTCATAGGACTACCTTGTGGTACTATATATTTAAAGTCACGCAATAATTCATATACCTCATCAACATTTAATGGATTTGGGTACCTTGTTTCTATACGTGCTATTTCGCGTGCAATACGCCAATGCATTTCATCGGGATTTTTTTCGTAAATTTTCCCATATGAATCTTTCAAGGCATATTTATTTGCCCATACTTTTGCAGCTAGCTCGTCGCCCCTGAAATACTCAAGTGCTGATTGGAAAGATTCATCAAACTCATAAGTGATTTGATTTACTTCGCTGGAAGTCTTTTGTTTAACTGACATTTCTTCTACAAACATTTGTTGTTTGGTTTTCTTTGAATGTGTAACTTGTTGAATAATAACACAAATCGTCTTTTGATTTGAGTATTGCAATATATATCACTCCTGCTCTTTTTACGAATCTACTTTTCAACACGATTATTAACAATAAGCTAAATTACAGCATAACACATTGATTTAATAACAAATAATTAATTTTTTAATTCTTCTTGTAAAAAAAACTAACATAGTTATTTGACATGGATTCATATGCTTAATGATTTTTTAACAACAGATTGTTAAAAAGATGGTTTGGAAGTGAGTAATTTTGGTATAGCATTGAAATAA
>CAILUD010000032.1 GCA_903837285.1 uncultured Bacteroidota bacterium
GTAAGGTCTGCGTATTTTAATGGTCTCTTTACTAAACATACTTTTCAAACTATTTATTTCTGCTCTTGATAAAGTTGCCAGCTCATCCATATTGATTATAAAATTTTCACAAAGTGCAATCAAACTATCTTTGTCAGTTGAGATATTTTCCGCCATGTATTGTTGTAATATGTTAGGACATAGCCAACGAATAAAGGTTGACTTACCGCTGTTTTGTTCTTCGTGAACCAGAATAAGAGCTTGCTTATTAATAACTGTATCATCAATTGAACAAGCAACAGTTCGTATAAGAGCTTTTTTAAAGTGCAAGGCAAATCTTTCCTGATCTGTCACTGAAATATATTCTGTTAGCTTTTGAATGTAATCCTGATCGTTTATTTCATTCCATGGAGAAAGATTAATAAAATAGTTTTTAAATGGATTGAAACGAGTAACAAAGTCCGATTTTAGTAATGCCATAAGTTTAGCCATTGAAAATTCAATGTGATTGTGCTGAAGAAATCGATATACATTGTTTTCATTCATTACTGTGAAATTATCCTCAGAATCATTCTTCTTGTATTCAATATCATTTGAGACTTCGTTATATCTTAAAGTAAAGACCTCGTCAATGAGATGTTCAACTTTTTCAAATTTTGAGGTTTTAGAATCTTTTATTTCAGGAACCTGATTTAGCTTATCATTTTCAGAATTTGCAATTAATTCTGTATGTTGTTGAATGGCTTTTTTAATTAGCAGTTCAAGATCATTTGCTGAATTCTTTTCAAAAAAATAATCTGAAATATCCTTTCCGTTTTCTCCCAATAATTCTTTGGGCAATGTTAATTGAGGTAGATTGTGCTCTTTACTAAGTTTATTACTGGCATTTATTCCCGCTTCGTCATTATCCAGGCATAATACTATATGCGAATATTTCTTTTGGAGTGTTTCTAATTCTTTCTTGTTTAATTTCGTTCCGGCATGATCTATTCCTATAGCAGGAATACAATGAGCATTGGCTGTTATGGTATCCTTTAGTCCTTCAACAATAATTATATAATTGGATTGTTCCGGTAATTGATTTAATCCAAATAGATCAGAAAAGGTAGAAGGCTTTTTTCCTAACCAGATATGTTTAAATTTCTTGTCAGTTGCGTTAGGTCTGTATATCTTATAACAATGGTCTGAAATACGAAATGCAAAAATAGGGTCAGTCTCAGAAGCTTTAATTTCAAAATCTTTTTTTCCATTATTAAAGATATATGCAGTAAGAGTACTTACTCCAAAACGATGTAACGTCTGCAATATGTTATTTGAATCACCATATTGAAACCAATAATCATAATTAGTTCCAGGAATTAGTTTGAAAGTCGGTGCTTCAGAAGTAGGAGAGATCGAGTTTAATAATACATCTTTTGTAATAATGGCAATAGCTTCACTAAAATTACAATTCTTTAATTTCATAACAAAATCAAATGGATTCAGGTTTTCTCCATTAACGAAGTCGTGATACATCCATGTTTTTTTATCTGAATAAAAAACGTGAGCACCGGCATTATTACCATCATCTCTGAAAACTGCTCTAATGTTTTTCTTATATCCATTAGTTTTTAATTCTGGAATATAGTATTCGAATATTGCTAAACCCTGGTTGGTTTTATTGAGTATATTTTCTTTTTGGTTTTCCATAATAAAGTAAAAAATAACCGGCAGTTTTGATTTCTCTGCCGGTCTTGTCTAACTAATCATCACTTTCAGCAAGGTCTTCAAGGCTTTCTATAGCTTCTCGTTTGTCTCTGCTGTAATAAACATCAATGAGTAAAAGGTCTTCTTCTGTTGTACCTACAATCTCATTTTTCAATTCTTCTGATTCAAGAATTTCAGAGAATGCTACAATGTTGTCGGGATCAACTGTAAATTGAATTTTCATAACAAATAGTTTAAAGGATTAGTAAATTATTGATTTTTTGGATAGCACTCCTATCCAGAGTTTACCTTCTTCTTTGAACATGTTCGGCAGCTTCAATGTCAATTTCCTGTTTGGTTTTATGCCTGCCGTTTTTTAGCCATTCTTCAATCTGTGATTTTTCGAAGATGAGTTTTTTGCCCCTTTTTACATAAGGAATTTGTTTACGATGAACCATACCATAAATACTGGGTACTGCCAGATTTATCATTTCTGATAATTCCTGAATAGTTAAATATTCCGGTAATTGATTTCCCTGAAGCTGGGGAGATTCCTTTAGGGCTTTTTTGACTTCTTCACGAAGCATGTTTCGGACTTCCTGAACCGAGAGCTGAGTAAAAACTAAATTTTCCATAAAAGTTGTCGTTTATTTTTACTCAAAGGTGGGGGCAAAAAAAAGGGTTGGGTAACCCAATTGGGTTACCCAATATTTACAAAGAGCTGATAAACAAGAAGAATAATTTAACTAATTTGAGTGATAATGATAACTATATGATAATGTGCTGTATTTTGTTATGTTTTTGAATATTAGAATATTATTTCTTCGCATCGCACTCTGAAATTTCATTATTTATCATTTTCACGATCTCAAGCATTTCTAATTTATTAAAGTATTCTCGGATATATTTAAGATCACTTTTTAATGTTTTATTGTTCTCTCTTAGCGGATCACGAACCCTTTTATAAATGTTGTCGAAGCTTTTACCAGTTATGAATTGAAAGAATCTTGCAGTTTCTGTTTTATCCACATTTTTAACTTGCATGTATTTAAACATGTAATGCAGTGCCAGAATTTGTCTTGATGTTGTATGATTTATCGATTTGGAAACATCAAAATCTAATTCGTCTGTTTCTAATTGATTGGTTGCGGATTTTGGAATATTATTGCTATTTGTAATTGCATTCAGAATATCCGATTTTTCAATTCTCTTATCATTTATGCCAGATAATAATTCTTTGTTAAATTTTACGTGAGTGAAATATTTTTCATCATTACATTCTAGTTTTAAAGTTATTTCATCATACGTTTTATACTCTGCATATAGTCGTGTGAATTCTTTATCAGAATAATTATCTAATTTGAATAGCTTACCTTTTTTCCCGTTTTTTGTGAATTTATTTTCTTTTAAGGATTTTAGCGCTGCTGCAAATGGTATTCCCACCTTGTAAATTTCATCAACACATTCAAACTGATAACCTAAATTAGTTTGGTCAGTTAATGCATCCTTTTTATCTCCAAAATACTCTAACAAAACGTAAAAAGTATCCAATAAATCAATGGAATTTAATATCCGATTTCGGATAACTATATAATACCTATTGAAGTATCTTTCATATGTTTCTTTATAGTAAATATTAAGGTTCATTTCATTAACTTTTCTTTCAAAAATATAATAAATAACGCATAAAACGGAAAAGAATTTTAAACAAAAAAAAAGTGTAATTTTGATAATATTTGGATAAAAAAGATGAAAAAAAGTTGTTTTTCAAATAAAATGAGTTGTGGTGCAAATTTTGGTGCAAAAAAAAAAGACCGGTTTTTAACCGGTCTGTAACCTCTTGATTTTCAGTAGCGAGAGACGGGCTTGAACCGTCGACCTCATGATTATGAATCATGCGCTCTAACCAGCTGAGCTACCTCGCCAAAATGAGGTTGCAAAGATATATGTTTTTTTATTTATAGCAATTGATAAGTAAA
>CAILUD010000033.1 GCA_903837285.1 uncultured Bacteroidota bacterium
GGCACAAAACACAAAGTTCTTCCCGATATGATTGAGATTGGAAGCTTTATTGGAATGGCTGCAATGACTAAAAGCGAAATTACAATTAAAAATGTTTCATATAATAATCTTGGTTTAATTCCCGACTCATTTAAAAGACTTGGCATAAAACTTGAAAAGCGCAACGACGATATTTTTATACCAGCTCAAGAACATTATGAGATTGACACATTTATTGATGGATCTATTTTGACAATTGCAGATGCTATATGGCCAGGACTCACACCCGATTTACTATCGGTTTTTTTGGTTGTTGCAACTCAGGCAAAAGGAAGTGTGTTAATTCATCAGAAAATGTTCGAAAGCCGTTTGTTCTTTGTAGATAAACTTATAGAAATGGGAGCCCAAATTATTCTTTGTGATCCTCATCGTGCAACAGTTATAGGCATGGATAGAAGATTTCCATTACACGGAACAACAATGTCGTCACCTGATATTCGTGCAGGAGTAGCACTTCTTATTGCAGCAATGTCTGCACAAGGAAAAAGTATAATTCATAACATAGAACAAATTGACAGAGGATATCAAAATATAGATGAACGTCTTAACCTAATGGGTGCTCAAATAAAAAGATTAAATTAAATTTGTAATTTTACCAAAAATAAATAAAATGAAAACAAACAAAGTAATTGCTATAATAGCTTTAGTAAGCTTTTTCACTTATGGGTTTATTACACATAATGATAACAAAGCAGTAAAATATGGTTATGAAAAAATCGGAGACTTAACAGTACAGGTAGGGACTGCTATAGGAAATAAAGCTCCTGAATTAAAATTTAAGAATCCTGAAGGAAAAGAAATTGCATTAAGTTCTTTAAAAGGACAAATGGTTTTAATAGATTTTTGGGCTTCATGGTGCGGTCCTTGTCGTCGCGAAAACCCAAGTGTTGTTGCAGCATACAACAAATACAAAGACAAAAAATACAAAAACGGAAAAGGTTTTACCATTTACAGTGTTTCACTTGATAAAAGTGCACAAAGCTGGAAAGCTGCAATTTTACAAGATGGCTTAATTTGGACTAATCATGTAAGCGATCTTTTATACTGGAGTTCAGAAGCAGCAAGAATATATGGTGTTCAAGGTATTCCTACAAACTGGTTAATTGATGGCGATGGAATTATTGTTGCCTCAAATTTACGCGGAAATGCATTAGAGCAAGCATTAGAATCGCAGCTAAAAGAATAACAACATGCCATTTACATATGAATATCCACGTCCCTCTGTGTGCGTGGATATTATTGTTTTAAGCAAAATTGAAGAAAAAATATTTATTCTACTAATTGAAAGAAAACATCCTCCTTTTGAAAATTACTGGGCTTTACCTGGCGGTTTTATTGAGATGGATGAAACCCTTGAACAATCAGCCTTACGTGAACTACATGAAGAAACTGGTTTACAACTAAAAAAACTGAAACAATTTGCAGCTTATGGCGACCCAGGGCGCGACCCAAGAGGTAGAACTGTATCAATTATTTATTATGCATTTATTGAAAAACAAATAAATCCAATTGCTGGCGACGA
>CAILUD010000034.1 GCA_903837285.1 uncultured Bacteroidota bacterium
CAATTTTTTGCAATTCTACTTGGTTCTCTGTAACTATTTTTATAAAATAAATTCCTTGTTCAAAACCTTTTATGTCAATAATTTCATTGTTTGGATATTTGCTTTTTAAAATTAAAGAGCCATTTGAATTGTATAATTCTGTTTCAAATTCTATTTCTTTTTCTAAAGAAATTTTGAAATTATCATTGCATGGATTAGGGTAAATTGACGTTAGTTTATAATCACTATTATTTACTTTAATATCTGATGAAGTATTTACCGTAAAAGTTTTGTTTGCTGCAGGCACGTAATCTCCTAATCCGGAACCTGAAAGATTTATACTATATGTACCAGCAGGTAGCATTCCTATTGTAAAGATTGTGTCGTGAGGGACAATAACAGTAAATCCACCTGGATCTGCACAGTTTATTATTAAGTCTATTTGACTACCATTAATATTTATTGAATGATTCAAAATATATGAACCAGTACTTGCAAAATTACCAGAGATATTTACTTTAACAATGTCGGATGTTGTTGGATTTGCTGGAATTATTTGTAAACCTCCAACGTAATAAAATGTCTGAGAGTTTGCATTAATGCTAATTGCTAATAATGCTACTAATAAAAGAAATGTTAGCTTTTTCATAGAATCATTAGTTTAAATTTTAATTATAAGACAAATAAGTCAGCAATAGGTTGCCTGGTCTTTGATTTTTTTTATTTAGAAATAAATGTTCTAACTATTCTAAATCCGACATAATTATTTTTAGAATTTCTTTCTAGTAAGAATCTTTTATTAAAATCTGAATCGTCTTTCCACGAGCCACCAATAACCACATTTGAATTATTAAGTTCTGTGTCTGTATTTGTGCTGGTCCATTCCGAAATATTATCCGAAAAATGGTATAAACTGTTTTTACTTCTTTCTCCCGAATTAATTTTTTGCAGATTTTTGTTATTTGTTTTTTCTTTTAGCATTGGCATTGATGCAGCGTAATACCATTCTTCCTCTAGGGGTATACGATAATCATTCATGTAAGGAGTTTTGCCCTCTTTTTTTAGTTTCTCTATTTCAGTTTTTGTTTTCCAAATACAAAATAACATTGCTCCATTATAAGAAACACCAACAATTGGATAGTCGTCAAATTCTTTGTCGTTAAAGTAATTCTTGTATAGTTTATTTTCATTTTTAAAAACTGTTGTATCAATTAAATCGTTAGATGCTTCGGAATAAGAGATACAATATTGTGATTTGTTATTTTTTGTTTGAGTTTTATCATAAGAATTATGATTAATCCAGCACAAACTGTCATTTGGTTTAGATTTTAATGCAATTGTAAATACGCGAAATTCTTTATTTGTAATTTCATTACTCATCCAGAATGGTGCAACTGATGCTTTATAAATTACGGTGTCGTTTTTAATAAAAACTGTTCTGGAATAGGTTCCCTGTCCAATAAAAGACATTCCTTTGGGCTGTGATTCATACCAGGCTTCTCGCTTGTTTTTTTCATTCTGAGCAGAAATATTAATACTTAAAAGTATTCCTAAGGTAGTAATAGTTAGTAGTTTCATAATATAGTTATAAAATAGTTTCTATAAAAGTACAAAATAATATAAAATTAATTTGGTTTATAAAATAAACTACTTTATATTTGTGCTATATTTATAAATATTAAAATTTAATAAAATGA
>CAILUD010000035.1 GCA_903837285.1 uncultured Bacteroidota bacterium
ACTACACCTGTTTCGCCAATTTCAGGAGTAACTGGTTTAAGTGTTGGTCAGAATAATTTTATATGGACAATTTCAAATGGAACTTGTGCGCCTTCAAAGGATACTGTTACAATAAATGTTGACCCAATGCCAACAATTGCAAATGCAGGTTCAGATTTTTCAATATGTATTGATACATCAACAGTTATTGGTAATACACCAACAATAGGTACAGGAACATGGTCTTTAGTTTCAGGATCTGGATTAATAACAATACCATCTTCTCCATCATCTGGATTGACAGGATTAGTAGTAGGTCCAAACACATTTCAATGGACAATAACAAATGGAGTTTGTCCTGCATCTTCAGATAATATAATAATTACAGTTGATGCAAATCCAACTTTATCAAATGCAGGACCTGATCAAACAATATGTACATCAATTGCTGCATTTTCAGGAAATACTCCAACAATTGGAGTAGGAGTATGGTCGCTTGATATAGGCACTGGTTCTGCAACTACACCTGTTTCGCCAATTTCAGGAGTAACTGGTTTGAGTGTTGGTCAGAATAATTTTATATGGACAATTTCAAATGGAACATGTGCGCCTTCAAAAGATACTGTTACTATAAATGTTGACCCAATGCCAACTGTTGCAAATGCTGGATTGGATTTTTCAATATGTATTGATACATCAACAGTAGTTGGTAATACACCAACAATAGGTACAGGAACTTGGTCTTTAGTTTCCGGATCAGGATTAATTACAATTCCATCTTCACCATCATCAGGATTAACTGGATTAGTAGTCGGTCCAAACACATTTCAATGGACAATAACAAATGGAGTTTGTCCTGCATCATCAGATAATATTGTAATTACAGTTGATGCAAATCCTACTTTATCAAATGCAGGACCTGATCAAACAATATGTACATCAATTGCTGCATTTTCAGGAAATGCTCCAACAATTGGAGCAGGAGTATGGTCGCTTGATATAGGTACAGGTTCAGCAACAACACCTGTTTCGCCAATTTCAGGAGTAACTGGTTTAAGTGTTGGTCAGAATAATTTTATATGGACAATTTCAAATGGAACTTGTGCGCCTTCAAAGGATACTGTTACAATAAATGTTGACCCAATGCCAACTATAGCAAACGCTGGATTGGATCAAAATATTTGTATATCTTCTTCAGCAGCACTTTCAGGAAATACTCCAGTTATTGGTATTGGTAATTGGACACTTGTTAATGGAGCAGGAGTAATTTCAAATTCAGATTTGCCTAATTCGGGATTGACAGGATTGGTAGTAGGTTCTAACAGTTTTGAGTGGACTATAACAAATGGAGTTTGTCCTCCTTCTTCAGATATTGTTTCAATTTTAGTTGATGAAATACCAACAGTTGCTATTGCAGGACCAAATCAGTCTTTATGTATAGATAGCTCAATGATAGAAGGAAATGCTCCATCTGTAGGTTTTGGTTTATGGAATGTTGTTACAGGAACTGGAATTATTACAACACCAACTTCTACAAATACAACTATTACAAATTTATCTGATGGACAAAATATTTTTGTTTGGGAAATAATAAATGGAGTTTGTACTTCTTCTAAAGATACAGTAATTGTTAATAGGGATCAATTTCCAACAATGTCTATGGCAGGACCTGATATGTACATTTGTTTTTCATCATTAGTTTTTGCTGCAAATACTCCAATTATTGGTACTGGAAACTGGACCTTATTATCTGGTACCGGAAATATTTTTTCACCTAGTTCACCTACTTTAATTGTAAGTGGTTTAAGTGTTGGTGAAAATGTTTTTCAATGGACAATTTCAAATGGCACATGTCCACCTTCTTTAGATACTGTTAAAATAATTGTTGATGAAAATCCAACTCCTGCGAATGCTGGAACTAATCAAGCAATATGTTCTTTAACTTCAAGTTTTGAAGGTAATGCGCCTATTATAGGAACAGGTCATTGGACTCTATATTCAGGTTCAGGTAATATTGCAAATCCTGCATCTTCAAATTCTTCTGTTTCTGGTCTTAGTCCTGGGCAAAATACATTTATCTGGACTACTTCAAATGGTACTTGTAATTCAACAAGGGATACAGTTATGATTTTTGTAAATCCTATTGCTTCAACTTCAATTGCAGGTGCCGATCAGACAATATGTGCTGCAACAACTTCATTAAATGGAAATGTTCCAGCAATAGGTAATGGTAGCTGGTCATTAGTTTCTGGTGTTGGAACAATAGATTCACCAATGTTACCAAATTCAACAATCTCAAATTTAATTGTAGGTTCAGTTACGTTAAGATGGACTATTTCAACAGCATTATGCCCTCCGAATTATGATGACGTTGTTATTAATGTTGATGATTATCCATCTGATGCCAGTGCAGGTGATGATATTGTTACCTTTGCTACTATAACATCTTTAAATGCAAATTCACCTATCGTTGGAGTAGGAAGCTGGAGTTTAATATCGGGAAGTGCAAATTTCGAGAATATTGATGATCCACTATCACTTGCTTTAAACTTACAAGTTGGGACAAATATTATTCGATGGACAATTTCAAATGGGGTTTGCCCTGACTCCTATGATGAAGTCTCAATTATTGTTAATGAAGTTAAAATACCAAATGGTTTTTCACCAAATGGAGACAATGTTAACGATTTATTTGAAATTCCTGGCTTAAATAGTCAGTATAGTAATGTAGTGTTAAATGTCTTTAATCGTTGGGGAAATTTAATTTATAATAATTCTGATTATCAGAATAATTGGGATGGTAAAAACATGAATGGTGAAGATATATCAGATGATACCTATTATTTTATTTTAAAATTAACTAATGAAGAAACAATTACTGGTTACATAATTCTAAAAAGAAAATGAAAAGAATAATTATACTCATATTATTTTTAGTATTTAATGTTACTGCTTTTTCGCAGCACTTTAATCAGTATAGTCAATATATGTTTAATGGGTTAGTAATTAACCCTGCTTATGCTGGTTCTAACAAAGTTTTAAATGTTACTCTTTTACATCGAAATCAATGGACTGGTTTTAATGGAGCACCGAAAACAACTTCTTTTAGTACACATTCACAACTTAGAAATAAAAGGATTAATCTTGGATTATATTATATTTCAGATAAATATGGAATTACGCAAAAAAATATTTTAAATGCAGTTTATGCATATAGAATTTATTTTGAAAAAAGTTCTCTGTCTTTTGGTTTGCAAGCTGGATTAGATATTACATCAAATCATTGGGAAGAAATAGAGACTATTTCTTCAGGCGATTTTGTATTTACTGGGCAACAAGATAAATTTACAACTCCAATTGCTGGATTTGGAGTTTATTATAAATCAGATAATTTTTACTCCGGAGTCTCTTCACCAAGTTTAATTAAAATTGGAACATTCAGCAAAAGTATTTACAGGCCAATTCTAATTAACTCAGGTTACCTTATAAGTTATTCAGATGACATAAAATTTAAACCTTCTATTTTAATAAAATATATAAATAATTCACCTTTAGAAATGGATTTTAATGTAAATGCTTATTATAAAAGCTTTGGATTAGGGTTTTCATATCGAACTAAGGATGCTATTATTTTTATTCTGCAATATTCTATAAATGATCAATTTAGCGCAGGTTATTCTTATGATAAAACTATCTCTAAATTTAGAACTTTTAATAAAGGCTCGCACGAGTTGATGTTAAAATATGAATTCGGTTATAAACTTAATGCGCAAAGTCCTCGATATTTTTAACTAATATGAATAAATATATATTTAGTTTCTGTTTTTTTCTGATTTATTTTGTTACAGAAACATATTGTCAACAAAATGAAAAAAGAGATTCTATAAAATATTTTAACGAAGACTATTCCAAGTATACTTTAAAGCCAATAAATATTAATTCATCAAGTTCCGACTTTTCACCTATAATTATTAATAACAATTTAATTTTTGTTTCGGGTAGAGAATATCAGTATGGAGTTGTATATTCCAATATTGATAAAGATCAACTTATGGATTTATACGAATGTGAAATGATAGATTCTATAACTTTTAAAACTCCAGTTCCATTTTCAAGAACAATAAACACAAATTATAATGATGGCCCCGCATGTGTTAATGATAAAAATAATTTAATAGTATATTCCAGTAATACAAATAAGAAACCCGATAAAAAAAATAAATCTAATAAGAATAATCTTCAGCTTTTTTTATCTAAAAAGAAGAGTAATGAGTGGAGCGAGCCCGTATGTATTAAGTTTTGTAAATCAAAATTTTCTTATTGTCATCCATACTTTTCTTCAGATCAGAAAACACTATTTTTCTCGTCTAATATGCCCGGGGGCTTTGGTGAAATGGATTTATATTATTCCGTTTACGAAAATAATATATGGTCTACGCCAGTAAATCTTGGTTCTAAAATTAATACTAAAGCAAATGAAGTTTTTCCATTTGTTTCAACAAATAACATATTATATTTTTCATATAAAGATTCATTAGGATTTGGAGGACTGGATATATATTCATTTGATTTAAATGATTCTTTAAATACAAAGAAACAGTTACTCGAAAAACCTATAAATTCTTCGTATGATGATTTTGGTGTTTTTATTGATTCTACAGGTAAAAGAGGGTATTTATCTTCAAACAGAATAAATGAGAATAAAGACGATATTTTTTATTTTAGTTTCAAATATCCTTATTTTAATAATTGTTCACCATTTGTTAAAACCTCCAATTGTTTTACTTTTTTTGAAGAAAGCACTCTACAAGGTGATGATAATGGTTTAGAGTACGAATGGAGTTTGGGTGATGGAACAAAGATTAAAGGGCTAGAAGCAAAGCATTGTTTTAGTAAGCCCGGTAGTTATATAATAGAATTAAATGTTATAGATAAAGCTACTGATTCTGTATTTTATAATCAAGCAAGCTACGAATTTACAGTTGAAGATTCCGAACAACTTAACATAAGTTGTCCTGATACAATTGCATTAAACACACCTGTGTTAATATACTCGTTTAAATCAAAAATAACAAATTATTCAATAGATAAATATTTTTGGAATTTTGGTGATGATTTATATTCATCTGGAATTGCTGGTTACCATAAATATAGCAATAAAGGAGAATATTATTTAAGTTTGGGTGTATTGGCAAAAAATGATTCAACTGGTAACTATAAAAATTTTTGTGTAGAAAAAAAAGTTATTGTTGATGATAATTTTTCGGAAAATTATAAAATTGTTGGCAATAATGATATTGCATCAATATATGAATCTGTAAAAAAAATAGAAAATAAAAGAATAAGTAATGACACATTGTTGCAAAACCAGAATAATCATAAAAATATATTAAAAGACATATTAGGTAAAAAACCCGAATATGAAGAGCTTCAAAGAATTATTTCTTTTGATTCTGAAAAATATTTGGTAAATCAAAAATATTTTTCAACTTTGGATTCTATTTCCAAGATTCTTAAGAAAGATGATTCAATGTTTAAATTAGCAATATACTCGAATACAGATACAACGGCGAATAGAAACAATAGTATAGAGTTGTCTGTAAAAAGGGCCAATGCTATAAAAAGGTACATTGTTAACAAAGGAGCTATAACCTCTTTTATAAAAATAAATCCTTTAGGTGAACAAATTCCTTTTTTAGAAGTCGAGCGTTTATTCATTCAAAAAATTCAACAATTCCCTGATGATTCAAATTTAGTCGAGTTATTAGTGAGTACTTATATTTTTTATGGAGACTGGGAAAAGGCTTGGTATCAGCGAAGGGCTTTGGATATGCGGTTTAAAAATGAGCAAGGTAGGCGCGTGTTAGAATTTGCTTCGTATATTTTTCAAAGTCAGCAATGGTCTTTGGCCAGTAAAATATTTGATTATTTAATCAAGGCTTATCCTAATTCTAACCAAAGGCCTCGTTGGCAGCAAATGTCCATTGCCGCTCGCGAGCAAGTTGTATTAAGAAAGGAAAAGCCTGAAATAGCCGAAGTCAGGAGTTTAATAGGTGCTTATCAAAAATTAAGAGACGAACGAGGGGATAATGCAATCTCAATGAGTTCATATTGGCAAGAAGCAAAATTGTATGCTTATCAGCTTAAGCAATTAGATTCGGCAGTTTTGGTTTTAAACAAAGGAATTTTGTTAACTCAAAGCGATGCGAATTTACAGGCCCAAATGAAACTTGAGCTTGGAGATATCTTAACGTATAAAAGCAAAAAGTATGACGCATTAATTCAGTACGCGCAAGTTGAAAAGCAGGTAAAAGATTCTCCGCTAGCTTATGAAGCAAAAATCAAAACAGCTAAACTGTATTTTTATACGGCCGATTTTGAATTAGCCAAAGAGCTCGCAGACATTTTAAAACAGGGGACTCAAAGAGAAATTGCTAACGATGCATTGGAATTAAGCCTACTCATTGAGGATAATACGGGGATAGATTCTTTGGAGGTAGGCTTGAAAAAATTTGCCAATATCCAGTTTATGTATGATCAAAAAAGATGGGAGGAAGGGGATTCGTTGTTAGTTCTCTTGACAACAGAAAACAAACAGGAAAGCTTACAAGATGATATTTTATACCTTAGGGCAACCCGAGCG
>CAILUD010000036.1 GCA_903837285.1 uncultured Bacteroidota bacterium
ATAAACTACAACCATTAACAAGAATTAAACAATCTTATATGTTGTAAAATATAATTTTACTTTAATAAGACAAATTAATAATGTATTTGGTTGCCTAAAATTTGAAATATTTAAAATTATAATCCATGCTGACTATACGCAAACACTTCCATCATCCATGCTACGCCCATGTGCACCATGCTTCCACCAACAATACTTTCTGTATTAATTGCAATAATTCCTAAAATATATCCGCCAAATATACTACTAACAGCCTCTCCCATTGGTTTTCCAAAATGCAAAAAACAATATACAGAAATCATAGGTAAAATACAATCTTTTCCAAGTAATTTATATAAACCAAGAACTAAAGCACCTCGAAAAATCATTTCAACTGTAATAAAATCCAATCCATAAAAAATCTCATAAATACCAGCCATTTGCCATTTTTCGAGCCCAAACACGATATTAATTGTCCATGGTTTAAATGTTGGATAAGTATTTAAAAAATCGTTAGAAAAAGATGCAATAAAAATAATAGGCAGCATTATTAACAATATATAAAAATATGGTCGTGGATTAAACCCTCTTAATTTAATCCATAGAAAACCGGATTTGGAAGGTTTTAAAAAATACCAGAAAAACAATAATGGAAGCAGGAATATTAAAAAATTACGAGAATTTATAAGTATTTTTCTGATCAGATATCTTTCCGAAAGATCAGTATATAAATCAATAATATCTTTATAAAAAGAAAAGAATGCTGAACCGGCTAACAAAGCAATAATAAATATTGTTTTAATCCAAAAACCTGACTTTTTTAGTACATGTTGTTTTTTATTAATTGATAATACATATATGGCAACAGGAAAATATGCCAATCCATAAAAAACAAAAAAGAAAATAAATCCTTTTAATGTTCCTACATGCTTGTCAAGTATCTTATGTTCAAAATCGAAATAATAGTTAATTGTTATACAAATAAAGATATAAATAATAACAGGCAGATATGTTATTAACCTGAAGTCTTCTTTAAGAAAGTATTTTATATATTTGAAAAGGATTTTCATGAACTAATATTAATTACCATCCTATTCCAAATCTTAAACCGGCAAATACAGAAATCATAGAATACGACCGACTACTCACCTTTGGGTCAGGATAATAGACTATAGATGGATTGTCATAATTATAATGGTAAGCAAAACCATAAACAGATTTTTTTGATTTAACCTGGCATAAACCTAATCCTAAATAAACATCAATAACTTCATGTATTTTATGTTTTACATTTCCTACAATAAACTTTCTTCCTAACAATGTTCTAATTCCAGAACTTTTAGAATATTCAGATTGCAGATAAGTAAAATTAGGCTCGCCATCACCATGATAATCGTGGAAATATAAAGAATCGTAAGACTTATTAAGATAATATAGCCCTATTGACAAGTAAAAAGAATGATTTTTTTTATCCAAAAATTTCTCATAATCAACACCAAATAAATATCTTTTATGGGCAAATTCAATATATGTATTAGCATTATTATAAAGACTAAATATTTCTGTAGCATGATGAGCAGATTTTGGTTTTGCTTCAAACTCTACTTTTAAATAATCATTATTTCCCAAATACCTTTCATAATATAATTTGTAAGTTTGAAAAGACAAACATATTAAGTCAAAAGAAATAATGTTTTTTGTTTTTTTTATCTCTAGATTAATCGTATCCGTACTATAATATCTTACAATTCTATTTCCATTAGAATATTTTCTTAGAACATTAACATTAGTTGAATAGTTATATTTTGTAAAAAGGCCATCTTTGTTTCCTTTTTCATTGTATTTACCATGCACTTGTATTTTCCCGTCTGGAGAAAACTTATAATAATCACCAATTTTATCATTCCCTTTGTTAACGCTATAAATTTCAGAAACATTACATGTATTAAAATAATAAATAAATCGCTTTGTTAATTCTACTGTCCCACCCCTCATTTCCCTAATATATTTTGGCTTATCCTTACATTTTGAATGATATTCAATAATAAACATATTATTTATTGGCGTTTTTGAATCATTAACATTAAAAAATAAAGGCTTTTGAAAAAATCTAAATTTTTTTACAATTTCTTTAGATGAAATAGTATCAATTTTTTCTTGTGCAGAAATAATATTAGGAAAACAAATTACAATAATTATAAAGAAATATTTAAATAATAATTTCATAACATAGTGTAA
>CAILUD010000037.1 GCA_903837285.1 uncultured Bacteroidota bacterium
ATACTGCTTTTATTGATACTAACGGCTTCCTTCAATTCCGAGATGATCTATATAAAAGAGACTTACAAATAATTAAATTATTAAAATAGTGATTAAATATTTTGGTTATTAATTTATATTGAATTAAATTTGAACTTTCGAATTAATTGTTCAATAAATAAATTAAACTAAAATGAAAAAATCTATTTTACTTATTTTAAGCTTAATTATTTGGGGAAATATATTTTCTCAAATAGATCCTTTAAATTCTCCTTATTCTCAAAATGGTTCATATACAGTTGTAATGGATTCTGTTATGAATTCCCAGCCAACTGATATGCTTATTTTCAGGCCTTCAACAAATGTTGGCGGACCATTTCCTACTTTACTTTTTCAACCAGGTGCAAATGGAACCGGAACAAGTTTTATTAATAAACATAGCTACGATTTATACTGGTCGCACCTTGCATCATATGGTTACGTGATTTTTATTATTAACAATACTTCTGGCGGTCCAAACGCAACACTTTTTACAACGGCACACGACTGAATAAAAACTAATACTAATAATACATCAAGCTGGATGAATTCTTATGTTGATTTAGGTAGATTTATTGTTGCAGGCCACTCAAATGGTGGAATGAATGCAACCGATATTATAATAAACAGACCATCAGAAATAAAAGGAATTATTTATATGGCATCATATCCTAATCCTGGTATATTTGGTTTTGGTGCACAAAATGTGAGTAGTTATAATGGAAAAGTACTTTTACTTAACGGAGATGAAGATGATACCTCTGCACCAATCGTTGGAACAACAAATGCAGTTGCATTAACGGCATATCAAACTCGTTTTTCTGCTGTTTCGTGTAAATCAAGAGTACTATTTGCTGGAATTGGTCACGGTGGTTTTGGAGATTATAGTAACCCTGCACAACCTGTTGGTACAATTGGAAGAAATAAAGCTACTGCTTCAATACGACATTATATTGTAAGCTTTTTAAATTCACAGTTTAAATATAATCAAACTAGCTTTAATAATTTTAATAGCATAACACTAAGGCCAACATCTGTTTCTGAATTTGAAAATACTTGTAGTAACGTTACTAGCGAAAATGAAATTGAATTAAATAATTCAAATGAATTAACAGTTTTCCCTGTTCCTGCAAAAAATAACATTACTCTCAATTTTAACAATGTACAAACAGGAAAGGTTTTAATTTATAATAGTATCGGAAAATTAATGTTTTTTGGCAATACTATTAGCAATTCAGAAGTAAAAATAAATACAGAATCATTTACCTCTGGCATTTATATTATTTGTTTTGAAGGTGAGGATGGAAGTAAACTAACTCAAAAATTTATTATTGCAAATTAAAATACAAAGGCTGTAAAATAAAAAATCCCGAAATTTTCGGGATTTTTTATTTTACTTAAATTTTTATTTATTCCACAGAAATTTTCTGTGTAAATTTTTCTTTTCCTGATTGAACTTGAATAAAATACATTCCCTTTTTTAAATCACGTATGTTTAAACTACTTAATTCAATTCCTTTAGGAAGAGTAAATTCTTTAACTTTTTGTCCAACAAGGCTAAACATAGAAACTGTTGTTTCAAATTTTGATTCGTAGCTAAACTGAATATTAACTATATCGTTAGCAGGATTTGGAAAAATATTCACATCTTTTTGTAAATAATATTTAGTTAAACCTAGTGTGCCACCTTCAAGTGATAATTCATCTACTTTTAAAATACTTCCAGCTACTGCTGCATTTGGGTTTGATGAGATTAAAAGTATTTGTAAAGTATCAGGATTTCCTGGAAGCATATAAGTAAAATTTGCTTCGAATAATGTCCAACTTGTTATGTTTGCAACATTAGTTAATTGTGCATACCCAATAGTATCTAGTGCACTTGTTGTTGAATTTCTTTTAAGAAGAACTGCAGCTAAAAAACAATTATCTGTAGCAGAAGGAGTATATTTGTAATATCCTTTAAAAACTGCTGGTCGTTGAGTAAATGGAGTACCACCGTTAATAGCAATTGGTGGTGAACTTGTCATATTTACTGATATTGTTCCATTTGTTAAAATTCCAGGAACTGCATAACCTAAAACTGTTTTAGTTTCTAATTTTGCAGAATTTATACCTGCATATACATCAGTTGTTTCTTTTGTAACAACAGGAGGAGAGAAGAATCCTGCTAATGTTGCATTAGGACTAGACCATCCTGTAGGATCAGCACCTGCAGTTGAACCCCAAGTTTCAAAACCAGCATTGGT
Source organism: uncultured Bacteroidota bacterium (assembly GCA_903837285.1). Lineage (GTDB taxonomy): Bacteria > Bacteroidota > Bacteroidia > Bacteroidales > GWA2-32-17 > GWA2-32-17. The sequence continues at coordinate 2,265 of CAILUD010000037.1, forward strand.
AATATACTGAGCATTAATAAATGTACAAAATGCAGAAAATGCAATTAATAGTATAAAATGTTTCATAATAATGTTATTAAAGTTTGAATTTTTAAAAGTAAAGAGAAATTTTTAATTTAACAAGTCATTTTGCTTGTTTTCATCTAATGGAATTTTCCAATCAATATCTGAATCATCTTCGTTATCATCTGTTAAAACAATTTCTGGCTCAATTGAGCTTTCTTTTTTGTAATAAACAGCTAAAATTATTCCTGCCAACATACCAAGTAAATGCGATTCCCATGATACTTTAGGATCAAGAGGTAAAACTCCCCAAATCATACTGCCATACAAAAACACTATCAATAATGAGATTGCTAATAGCCTAATACTTCTTAAAATTACCCCGCTGGTAAAAATGAAACCAGCCAAACCATAAACTATTCCACTTGCACCAATATGATAAGAAGGTCGACCACCAAACCATACCCAAATACCAGTCATTATATAAATTAGAAAAAAAACTTTATACGAAACTTTTGAATAGAAATAAAACAGTGCAGTACCTAAAACCAGAAGTGGTAGCGAATTTGCAATTAAGTGATCAATATTTCCATGAATTAAAGGAGATGTTATTATTCCAAGTATCCCTTTAATTTTTAATGGAAATAATCCAAAACCTGAAAAGTCTTCATTTAGAATTATTTCAGATATTTTAATTATCCAAAGAGTGCCAACAAAAAGTACTGGAAAAAAAATACTTAAAAGAAATTTTTTCTTCTCGAAATTCATATCTTAGCTTTGTTGCAAATTAATAAAAGCTTTGAGTAAAAAAAAATATTTTATGAAGTTAATATTTGTTCTGTTTTTATTTATTCTACATAATGTTATCTGTGCTCAAAAGACTATTAATAAAGAAAAAACAGATTTCAACATAGCTGTAAATGAATTTACTTCAGATCCTGAAATATTAAATTCATCTATTAGTTTTTATGCTATAGATTTAAATTCAAACGAAGAAATTGGTAAAATAAATCCAGAACTAAGACTTTCGCCTGCTTCAACAATTAAATTATTTACAACCGCTGCTGCACTCGAAATACTTGGAGAAGAAAAAACATTTAAAACAAAAATTGGATATAGCGGAACTATTGATACAAATGGAGTTTTAAATGGTAATATTATAATAAAAGGTGAGGGCGACCCATGTTTTATGAGTCATAATTTTAATTCAACATATTATAATATCAATATTTTTAATAAAGTAGCTTCAGAGATTATTAAATTGGGAATTAAAGAAATTAATGGTTCCATTATAGGCGATGCAAGTTATTATTCAGATAATTCTGCACCTTCAACATGGATTTTAGCCGATGTTGCAAATTATTACGGAGCATCGCCATGGGCACTTTCAGTTTTAGATAATGAATACAAACTATTTTTTAATACTGGATTAAAAGCCGATGATAGTACAAATATTATAAAAATAGAACCTGAAATTTCATTTATGGAAATTAACAATATTGTAAAATCAGATAATATTTCGGGCGATCAATCTATAATTTATGGCGGTCAGTTTGATGATTACAGAATTGCAACAGGAAAACTACCTATAAATAAAACAAATTATGAAGTAAAAGGATCAACCTCTAATCCACCATTATTAGCTGCAGAATTATTGAAAAATGAATTATTAAAAAATGGGATTGTTGTTACCCATTCTTCTTTTGATGTACCTGGACTTAAATTAAAAAATAATAATAATGAAGATTACAAATACATTTACGAACTAGAATCACCAAAACTTAAAGATATAGTTTATTATACTAATATTAAAAGCATTAATCTATATGCTGAACATTTGTTACGACAGATAGGAGTTGCAAAAAACAGAAGCGGAAGTAACTCATCAGGCATTGATGAAATAAATAATTTTTGGTTTAAAACAACTGGTAAATTATTAATTTATGATGGGAGTGGGCTTTCACGATTTAATGCAGTATCGGCAAAACAATTGGTTCAGGTTTTAAGCTATATGAAAAAAACAAGTAAAAATTTTAATTCCTTTTATAATTCACTTCCTGTAGCATCAAGAAGTGGAAGTATAAGTGGAATGTTTTCGGGAAGTATTGCAGAAAACAATATGCGGGCAAAAAGTGGCTATATGACTGGTGTAAGGAGCTATGCAGGTTATGTTAAAACAAAATCTTCAAAAGAAATTGCTTTTGCAATAATTATAAACAATTATTCGTCAAGCTCTTCAGTTGTGAAGGGCAAAATAGAGCAATTTTTAATAAAACTTTCTAACAATTAATCCGTATAACAAAGTAAAAAAAGAGTAAATTTATTCTACAACCCGTATATATGGGGATTAAAATTAAAGAGTTAGTTAGTTTTTACATAATAACAATTCCCATTGTTTTAACGACGTTTTACTCTTGTACCAGCTCATGCGATTGCTCTAAATTATTAGACAAAAATGGATTAAAATATTTAACCGGTGATCCTATTCCTTTTACTGGCGAATGTGAAGAAAATTATTCGGATGTAAATAAGAGTTACTTCTACAAAAAAGGAAAACTTCATGGATATTATTTAGTTTGGAATGAAAAAGGACAAAAGTTAGTTGAAACAAAATATGATGATGGTGAAAAAGTTGGCACTGCAAAAATTTATAATAACAATGGCAAAATAATTTTAGAAGAACCTTTTGAAAATGGTAAAAAAAATGGAATAGTTAAAGAATGGTTTAATGATGGGAAAATAAAACATACTGAAAGTTATAGTAATAACATACCAAACGGACAGGAATTATTTTATTATAACAATGGTAGAAAGAAAGAACAAAAAAATTTCAAAGATGGTTTAGCTCACGGCGACTGGGTAATTTGGTACGAAAACGGAAATAAAAGAACTGAAGGAAAATATAAAGAAGGATTAGAACATGGAACCTGGATTACTTGGTACGAAAATGGAAAACCTGAAAAAAAAGAAAAATATAATGATGGAAAACCTGAAGGTAAATTCGAAACATGGTATGAAAATGGTCAGGTTGAAACTACAGGTAATTTCATAAATGGCTATGAAGATGGACTCTGGGTTATATGGTATGAAAACGGACAAAAAAAGCGTCAGGGAATTATTAAAAACGGGAGTGAGCAAGGACTGTGGGTTTCATGGTATCCAAGCGGACAAAAAATGACTGAAGAAAATTTTGTTGATGGTAGAGAAAATGGTTTATCTACAGCATGGTTTGAAAGCGGACAGAAGAAATCAGAAATAAATTATATTTCTGGAATTTTTAATGGCGAAATTACTAAGTGGAAAGAGAATGGCGAAATTATTATGAAAGGTATTTATGCTAATGGTGATCTTAAAAACTTGTTAATAAATAAAACCGATTCTATCAGAGGAAATATACACATTCCTGTTTTCTAGATTATGTCAATTTATAACAAATTACATTTTTCCTATTTCAATAATGTTTTAATTGTATTTAAATGATTTGGCAAAAAGAAATTATTTTACCTAAATTTTCGAGAGGTATTCACCTAATTACAGATATAATTACAGAAAACATTGAATCTATACCCTCATCAGGATTATTAAACATTTTTGTAAAGCACACTTCTGCTGCAATAATATTAAATGAAAATGCAGACCCTTCGGTTAGAAAAGACCTGGATAATTTTACAAGACATCTGATACCTGATGAGTTTGAAAAGTTTACTCATATTTTTGAAGGCAAAGATGATATGTCGGCACATATAAAATCTTCAATTTTCGGGCAATCCATAACAATTCCAATAGTTAATGGAAAATTAGGCCTAGGAACGTGGCAAGGAATTCAGTTTTGCGAATTTAGAATAAACGGGGGAAATAGGAGAGTTGTTTTAACAATATACAGTTAACATTTTGTCATTCAGAGCGCAGCGAAGAATCTATTCTAACATTTTATACAGACTAGATCCTTCGTTTCGTTGCACTGCAATCTGGATGACAGTTTTTAATGCAACAAAAGCAATAAATACATAGCTTTTTGTCCCTTTTAATTAACTTTTCGGCCCAAATTAATAACATCAACTTTAAAAAAGCAAGTTGAATAACCAATAAATTAATAATTTACTTTCAAATTTATTTTTTTATTTTATAAGTTGTTTGCTCTTTACACAAACATATTTTAAAACATTAATATGTCATGCAAATCTTATTTAAAAATTTCTATTTTTGAGAAAGTTAAAAACAGTAAAATACTATATCGTTATATGCAAAAAATGTTATTGTTAGGCGACGAAGCTATTGCTTTAGGAGCAATTGATGCAGGCTTGTCAGGAGTTTATGCTTATCCGGGAACACCTTCTACAGAAATTACCGAGTATATTGAAAGCTCTAAAATCGCAAAAGAAAAAGGTGTAAAAGCAAGATGGTGTGCAAACGAAAAAACTGCTATGGAAGCAGCAATAGGAATGTCGTATGCAGGAAAACGCACCATGGTTTGTATGAAACATGTTGGTTTAAACGTTGCAGCCGATGGTTTTATTAATTCATCAATTACTGGTGCAAACGGTGGATTAATAGTTGTTGTTGCAGATGATCCTTCAATGCATTCATCACAAAATGAACAAGACAGCAGATTTTATGGAAAATTTGCAATGATCCCAATATTTGAACCAAGTTCACAACAAGAAGCTTATAACATGGTGCACTATGGTTTCGATATTTCTGAAAAATACCGTATGCCTGTTATGATTAGAATAACTACCCGTTTAGCTCATAGTAGAGCTGGTGTTGGCAGAATGGCTGAAAAAGAGCAAAATACATTAAAATTACCAACAGATTTAAAACAATTTGTTTTATTGCCATCAATTGCACGTAAGAATTTTCGCAGATTATTAGATCTTCAAACTGTAATTGAAAATGATGCAGAAACTTCTGGTTTTAATAAGTATATCGAAGGAAAAGATAAATCAAAAGGTATAATTGCATGCGGAATTGCTTACAATTATATAATGGAGAATTTTCAGGAAAACCTTCCATTTCCTATGTTAGTTATTGGTCAGCATCCAGTACCTACTAAAATGCTTAGAAAGTTATATGATGAATGCCAGGAAATTTATGTTTTTGAAGATGGTTATCCTTTAGTTGAAGAAATGTTAAAAGGTTCGTTAAACCTTGGAAAACCAATTCATGGCAGATTAGACGGAACTTTAACAAGAGATGGTGAACTTAATCCAAATAAAGTTGCTGTTGCATTGGGTTTAAAAGATACAATCGGACAGCCTATTCCAGAAGTTGTTGCTCAACGTCCACCTGCATTATGCAGCGGTTGTCCTCACACTGATTCATATTTAGCATTAAATGAAGTTTTAAGAGATTACTCAAAAGGTCGAGTATTTTCAGATATAGGTTGTTACACACTTGCTGCTTTAGCACCTTTAGAAGCAATAAATACTTGTGTTGATATGGGTGCTTCAATAACAATGGCATATGGAGCTGCCGATGCTGGTTTAGTTCCTGCAATTGCTGTTATTGGCGATTCAACATTTACACATAGTGGAATGACAGGTCTTTTAGATTGCGTTGTTCATAAATCTAATGTTAAAGTTTTTATTCTTGATAATTTCACAACAGGTATGACAGGTGGACAACCTTCAGCTGCTTTAGGAAAACTTGAAGCAATTTGCGCTGGAGTTGGAGTTGATCCTGCACATATCAGAGTAATTAAGCCATTAATGAAAAATCATGAAGAAAACATGAAAATTATTCGTGAAGAGTTAGCATATGATGGGCCTTCAGTTATTATTCCTCGTCGTGAGTGTATTATAACATTAGATAAAAGAATGAGAGAAAAATTTAAAAACAAGTAATCATGAAAAAAGATATTATTATAGCAGGAGTAGGAGGTCAGGGTATTCTTTCAATAGCCACAACAATTGGAATGGCTGCTCTTGAAATGAGTTTACATTTAAAACAATCAGAGGTTCATGGAATGAGCCAAAGAGGAGGCGATGTTGTATCTAATTTAAGAATCTCTGATAAAGAAATTTTCTCTGATTTAATTCCTTTCGGAAAAGCAGATATGATTATCTCTGTTGAGCCAATGGAAAGTTTAAGATATTTACCAATGTTATCTGAAAATGGTTGGTTAATCACTAATTCAGTTCCATTTAAAAATATTGCTCATTATCCAGAAGTTGAAAATGTGTTAACTGAGGTAAAGAAATTTAAAAATCACGTTTTAATTGATGCCGATGGAATAGCTAAAGAATTAGGCTCTGTTAAATCTGCAAATATTGTTATACTTGGCGCTGCTTCTCCGTATATGGACATCCCATTAGAAATATTGACTATTGCAATTAACAAGATATTCAAAAATAAAGGACAAGAAGTAATTGATTTAAATCTTAAAGCGTTAGCACTCGGAAGAGAGTTTTCTTTAAAACACGCTTAGTCCCAGAACTTCTTTTGTAAATATGGGAACTCATTTGCAAGTTCTCCCGAATAATAAAAGTCAAATCCTACACCCCCAAAAGTGTAGGGTTTTTCATTTATTTTAATTGTCGACCCACCAACTTTTGGGTCAGCTTTTGGTTTTGAAAACATAAAACCTACGTTATACAAGGTTGTTAATATTTCGGGACGGTTAGAAATATCAAAATTCTTTGATCTCCATTGTTTCTCTACTTGCTTTAAATAAAGTGCAGTGTAAAAATATTGCCAGAAGTGATTTCTATAATTTACTAATCTGTAATAACGCTCTGTATCCGGAACTTGAGAAGTAAAATCAAGCAAATGCTCGTATTTTTTTCCAATGTAATAGTCAGAAACAGAATCTTTCAAATTTCTTTCAATTGCCATTGCTGTAAAATCTTTAATACCAGTAACACCTAATGAGAATTGTGATTCAACAGAAAGTATTTTTAATGGTTTAATAACCGACTTAAAAATTTCGCGTTTTGAATTGAATAACCTGATTTGTTCGCCAATTAAACAGCAAACTATTAATCTTGGCTCAACACCAGCAATATTTGCAGCGCTATCAATTATTCTTTTATCTTTAGAAATTGCAATACGTAAATCATTCCATTCTGGAACATTCATCCACGCATAAACACTAGGCATTGTATCAAGCTTAATTTGTTGTTCAGACAGTTCTTTGGCTTTTAATAATAATTGCTGATAATCTTTATTATCGGCTAATTTATAATCCATTGCAGCAAGCAATTTATCAGCAAGAGTAGGATCAGTTGTTGAATTTACAGCATTTAATATAAGGTTGGCATTGTAAGGATAAAACTTACCAATTACCATAATTTTCATATAGTCTTCAGCTCTTTCATTATTTAGCATTTGAAAATATGCAGAATCGTTTCTTACTGAATTCGAAGTCTTATCAGCAATTTCCTTATAAATTCTATCATTATAATCAACAGCACCCGGATCATCGGTTATATGCCATTTTACTGCAAAATATGAAGCAGTTAAACCAAATCCAATAATTGAGAATAATATTACTGTGGTGTAAATTAGAATCTTAAAAACTTTTTTCACGGAATCTTTAGGTTGTTAAATTGTGGTGCAAAAGTATATTTTCTTTTAATATATAGTTCTTTATTCAAAAAATTAATATAAATCACTTTTAGCTAATCCTTTTTGTTTGCGAAGTGTTTTGAATCGCCCCATTCTCCATATCCAATTTCGGCACCTGCAAAATGAAGTCGGGCTTCAAGACAAGTTTTGCAGTCTTCAACTTCTTCATCTGTGCATGGTTTATTTTCATATAAAAGGTAATTGTCTCGGTTATTTCCTGGAGTAATATTTGGCATAATAATGTTTGCACCAATTTTTATTGCCTTTTCTCTGCCAATTGGATCGATTGCCTGTAAAGCAGTGGTTGATGCAATGTTAATGTCTTTCATTACAATGCGAAGTACGGCTATCATTTTTAAACTAAGGTCAAATCGCTCGTTTAATGGAAGTAATTTATCTCTGAATTCATAAAGCGGAGTTTGCTTATGTTCTATATAAGGACCCATACCGCACATATCAATATCAAACTCTTTCATAAACAATAAATCTTCGGCCAAATTTTCAATAGTTTGAAAAGGCAAACCAATCATTACTCCGGTTCCAGCTTGAAAACCAAGTCTTTTTAATGTATTTAATGCAACTAATCTTTTTTCAAAACTATGTTTTGAGTTATGAGGATGAATTTTTGAATATAACTCCTGATTGCTTGTTTCAATTCTAAGTAAATATCGATGTGCGCCTGACTTAAACCACTGTTTATATGTTTCTTCTGATTGCTCACCTAAAGATAAGGTTAAACCTAATTTACTGTCAGATAATTTCTTGATTTCCCAGATTAATTTGTCAATTTTTTCTGTAAAAGCCGAACTTTCTATTTCGCCTGATTGCAAAACAACCGATCCGTAATTATTTTCAAATGCGAATTTTGCTGCATTAATAACTTCCTCGTCTGATAAAGTATAATGAATTAAATCTTTATTACCAGCCCTTATACCACAATACAAGCAATTCTTATAACAGATATTTGAGTACTCAATTAATCCTCTGAAATAAACTTTATTACCAACATATTTCTGTTTAATTTCAGCTGATTTCTCAAAAAGCAATTTTCTATCATTATCTTTTGCATTTAAAAGACAAATTAGATCTTCTTTATTTAAATTCTCTTTTTCTAAAATCTTATTAAACAGACTACTCATTATTAAATGGTAATTATTTTTTACAAAATTAGCCTTAAATTATATATTAATTCATGTTATTTCGCACGTATTTAAGTTTTCAAATATATAATGTGAATAACTAATACAATCGGTTTTGCTTACTATCGTTCAATTTTGCTATGTTTGCCATATAATTTAAGCCATTGAATAATCAAAGTTCAGAACAAAAACTAAAAGGTTTACTTTTAAAAGCAACATCGCTTGAAGTAACTAATATCCAGGAATTACCGCCATCTGGGTCATACAGAAGATATTTTCGTTTATTTACTGAAAATGAAACTTTTATAGGAGCATTTAACCCAGATCCAAAAGAGAATCTTGCATTTATTCATTTTACAAAACACTTTATAAGCTGTAGTTTAAATGTTCCTGAAATTATTGCAGAAGACATTGACAATCATATTTATATTCTTTCTGATTTAGGCGATACTACTTTATTTTCTTTTTTAGAATCTAATAGAATAAAAGGTGAGTTTTCTGATGAAATTGTAAGTGTTTATAGGAAAGTACTTGACGATTTAATTGAATTTCAGATTAAAGGAGGAAAAGAGCTAGATTATTCCTTCTGTTATCCTCGCTCAAGCTTCGATAAACAATCGATGATGTGGGATTTAAATTACTTTAAATACTACTTTTTAAAACTGGCTAAAATTCCTTTTGACGAGCAAAAATTAGAAGACGATTTTGAGGTTTTTGTAAATTATTTATCTCAGGCTGAAAGCAATTATTTTTTGTATCGCGATTTTCAGTCAAGAAATATAATGTTAAAAGAAGATGAAGTATTTTTCATCGATTATCAGGGCGGAAGAAAAGGTCCTTTATATTATGATGTTGCGTCATTACTTTATGATGCAAAAGCTAATATTCCACAAAATAAAAGAGAAGAATTACTTGATTATTATATAAATAAGGTAAATAATATTATTCCCGTAAATGAAAAGGAGTTTAAAGGAATGTATTATTGCTTTGTGTTAATTCGTATTATGCAAGCAATGGGAGCATACGGATTCAGAGGGTTTTACGAAAAGAAAGAACACTTTTTAAAAAGTATACCTTTTGCTTTACAAAACTTAGATTGGTTATTAGAAAATGTTGAAATTCCGATAAAAATTCCAACATTAACTACTGTACTTAAGTCTCTTATTTCCTCTGAAGAATTAAAGAAATATAACGATAAGGTTTTTCCAGAAAGCTCACTCTGTATTAAAATAAATAGTTTCTCATTTTTAAAAGAATTTCCTGAAGATAAATCTGGCAATGGTGGTGGATTTGTATTTGATTGCAGAGCTTTACCAAATCCAGGAAGGTATTCTGAATATGAAAACTATAGTGGATTAGATTCAAAAGTTGCTGATTTTTTAAATAAAGATGAAGAAGTAAAACATTTTTTGCAAAATGTTATTAAAATAACTGAACAAAGTGTAGAAAAATATATTTCCAGAAATTTCAATAATCTTCAAATCTCATTTGGATGTACTGGTGGGCAACACAGATCAGTATTTTGTGCAGAAAAACTTAAAGCACATTTTCAATCCAAATACAATTTGAAAATTGAAATAGAGCATACAAATAAAATTAACTGGAAAAGATAATGGAAAATAAAGGTAAAGCGATGATATTTGCTGCCGGTTTAGGAACCAGGCTTCATCCAATTACCTTAACAAAACCAAAGGCTTTAGCTGAAATTGATGGCATTACACTTTTAGAATATGCCATCAGAAATTTAAAGCATTACGGATTTACTCAAATAATTGTTAATGTACATCATTTTGCCGATCAGGTAATAGAATTCCTTAAAGCAAATAATAATTTTGGAATCGAAATTTCAATTTCAGATGAACGTAACAAATTGCTTGATACAGGTGGGGGACTTAAAAACGCATCTCATTTTTTTGACGATAATAAGCCATTTTTAGTATATAATGTTGATGTTCTTACTGATTTAAATCTTCGTAAACTATATAATAATCACATAGAAAGCGGAGCTTTAGCTACTTTAGCAGTAAGAAACAGAAAAACTTCAAGATATTTTTTATTTGATCAAAACGATTCACTTTGTGGCTGGAAAAATATGGCTACAAATGAAATTAAAATAAAATGTACATCAATTTCAAAACTGCGTCCATTTGCATTTAGTGGTATTCAAGTAGTTAATCATGATTTATTTGAAATGATGACTTCATACGAAGAATGTTTTTCGATTACTGATGTATATTTAAATTTATGCTCAAGTTATAAGATTAAAGCATTCAATCATGACATTAGCTTTTGGATGGACTTAGGAACAGTTGAACATATGGCCCAAGCAGATGAATTGTTATCGAAATACAATTTCTTGCTGATGCGCGAATAGTCCTATAAGTCTCAAATTCAAAATCTCAAGTTTCAAATTCAAAGAAAAAAAATATCACTTTTTAATTTGGAATTTTTAATTTGGTCCGCCGTGGCGGATTGGAATTTCTAAAGTTTATTGATTATAGAGCCAAGAATTCGTTTTAATTCATCAGATTCTTTTACCAAATAAGAATTTTGTTCTATTTCTCCAAGTTTTAATTGCTGATGTAATCTTAGAAAATAATTTGCTTCACGCATTTCTTTTAGTGAAATTCCAATTTTTGTTTTAACATCAGGTCTTGTTGGTGAGCCTTGTGATTCCTCATAATTTGCTCCACTTGAAGTAGCTGCTCTAATAAGCTGACGTTTAATATCCATGGTTTCAATGGAATTCTTTACAGTTCTAAGATATAAAATGACATCAACTGCAAATTTTAAAAGTCTTTCGCAAAGATCATTTTCTTTTCTTATTTTTCCTTGGAATTTTGAATTTGAAACTTTGTACTTTGAATTTTAAAAGTTTATTCCCACTCAATTGTAGCAGGTGGTTTAGAGCTAATGTCATAAACAACGCGGTTAATTCCTTTCACGTTGTTAATTATTTTATTGGAAACATTTGCAAGGAATTCGTACGGTAAATGAACCCAATCGGCAGTCATACCATCAGTACTTTGAACTGCACGTAATGCCACTACTTGCTCGTATGTACGTTCATCGCCCATAACACCTACAGAATGAATAGGCAACAACATAACACCAGCTTGCCATACAGAATCGTACAAATTACTTTCTTTTAATGAAGAAATAAAAATACTGTCAACTTCCTGTAAAATACGAACTTTTTCAGGAGTTATATCACCAAGAATTCTAATAGCTAAACCAGGTCCAGGAAATGGATGACGATTTAAAATATTTGCATCAAGATTTAATTCTTTTCCAACTCTTCTAACTTCATCTTTAAATAAGAGGCGGAGAGGTTCAACAACTTGCAAATTCATTTTTGCAGGTAAACCTCCAACATTATGATGTGATTTTATAGTTGCAGATGGTCCGTTAACAGATAATGATTCAATTACATCAGGATAAATTGTTCCCTGAGCTAACCACCTTACACTTTCAATTTGTTTTGCTTCTTGGTCAAAAGTTTCAATAAAAACTCTACCTATAACTTTTCTTTTCTGTTCCGGATCGCTAATCCCTTTTAACTCACTTATAAATTGTTCCGAAGCATCAACACCTTTAATATTTAATCCGGTTTTTTTGTATGCTTCTAAAACTTCATCATATTCATTTTTTCGTAACAAACCATTATTAACAAAAACACAATAAAGATTTTTTCCAATTGCTTTATGTAATAGGAGAGCAGCAACCGAAGAATCAACACCACCAGAAAGCCCTAATACTACTTTATCATTTTTTACTTTTTCCTGAATTTCTGAAACTATTGAATTGACAAATGCTGCAGGAGTCCATGTTTGAGCACAACCACAAATATTTACAATAAAGTTTCTAAGTAATTCCATTCCTTGAGTTGAGTGATAAACTTCGGGATGAAACTGAATACCATATGTTTCTTCGTTTTCAATTTTAAATGCACCAACTTTTACAGTTTCTGTGCTCGCTGTTATTTTATAATTTTCTGGAATTTTTGTTATTGTATCTCCATGCGACATCCATACCTGCGTATCTTTGGAAATATTTTGAAATAATTTATCATTATTGTCAATAAATTGAAGATTTGCTCTACCATATTCCCTGTGGTTTGAAGGTAATACTTCTCCACCAAAGTGGTGAGATAAATATTGTGCACCATAACAAACTCCTAAAAGCGGGAATTTACCTTTAATATTATCGCTATCAAATTTAGGAGAATTTTCATCTCTAACAGAATATGGACTACCAGATAAGATTACACCTTTTACACCTTCATCAATAGAAAAAGATTTATTAAAAGGATGTATTTCACAATAAACATTTAATTCTCTTACTCTTCTGGCAATTAGTTGAGTATATTGAGATCCAAAATCTAAAATTATTATTTTTTCAGCCACTTTATTAGAATTTAATGTTTGTAAAGTTAACATTAGAGAAACTGCCAAACAAAAACTTAATTAAAAGTTTTTAACGTGATATTAATAATTGAGATTTGCTTTATTCTCAGGTAAGCAAATCAATTTTTGAGTATATACAATTTTATTTAACTCTATTTTAAGAAAATAACAACCAGGAGTTAGTTTAGGAGTAATATCACTTAAAAGAATTTCATTTACTTTTGGTATAGTCTCAAATTTTTTACTGATTATTTTTTTACCGGAAATATCAATTATTGAAATGTTTGCAAATTTTGAATCTAAAGAATTAAATCTAATTATTGCATTATCAATAAAAGGATTAGGAAAAACTATAAACCCTGTTGATGGAAGTGTGTTTTCAGCTATTCCAGTAGTTGAAGATAAATAATCAATTGCCCAACCTGTTGCTGTAATATCTGTATTTGTAAAAAATTTAATACAAACAATTGGCGCCAGTATTGTCAATGAGCCTGTAGGTGGGTTTAAATGATTAAAAGTAGCAACAGAACTTCCAGCTGAGAAGTTATTTTTATAAATCTGAACATAATCGCCAATATTATTTGTTGCCAAATTAAATTCAGTAAAATTTAAGGTTATTGATTGTGCATTTGCTGGTTTTATAACCCAACGACAATTTGTTGCATTACTATAATCACAATTTCCACTTCCATCTGAAACACTTCCACTTTGATTTGTTACGGTATCTGTTTGGCAATATTTTACAGAATAGTTTGCTAAAAAACCTTCAGATACTATGTTGTTATCACTTTTAAATGTTACAAATAAATTATTAGAACTCGATTCTAATAAAGTAGGTGTTGGGCTTTCTGAAGTTAAAGGAAAATCGAGACTGTTATAACTTGCTAAAAGTGAAGATTGTGTATTTGCTCCATCATAAATATTAATAGTATCACCATTTGCAATATTAAATTGATTAAAACCTAATTTTAGTGTTACACCACAATCAGGATTTAATAACCACGAACAATCAGTATTATTATTATATGATTTAATACTACTACCATCAGAAAAAGTACCATTACTTCCAACAATTTCTTTGTATCCCAAACAATATTCAGGATATGTATAATTAATTGTATCAGGATAAATATCTACAACTAATTCCTGGCATAAATTAAAATTATTTCCACTTGGATTTAACTGATCAAGATAAAAGAATCCATCTAAAGAGCTTCCCCAGCCCCAGTTAAAATGAAAAAAAGTATTTGATTGATAACCATCGCAAACAAAAGCATGTCCAGCAGTATAAGTAGTATCTTCCCAGCCAGCATAATATAATGGTTTCTTTTGATCGAGATTTGCAATTATTATACTATCCCATGGCAAAGTTGTGCTATCTCTGAAAATATAACGGGTTTGAGAACTATATTTAAAATAATTTTTAAAAGAAAGTGCAGCATGGTGGTTCCACATTCCAGAGCCATTTGGACCATAATTCATGTCAACAGAAACACCTATGTGAAATAACAATTTTGCAATTGCTAAATTACTAAAGGTTAAATGATTTGCCATGGCATCCCAATCGTAAGTAGAATTTGCGAAATCGGCAGAAATAACACCATAATCCTGATGATTATATGTGTATGAACTAAATCCAGTTTGTGGCCATCTGTGGTAAAACATAATTTGTCCCATTGCAGTTGCAACGCATCCTGCATAAGTGTGTCCACCAGGACCAGCAGCATCTGCAGGACATAATTCATTATAAAATTTGTCTTGATTCCAGGTTGAAGTAAGAAGAGGAGCTAGAGCTTTTTCTTTTAGAACGTTGTTATGGTTTTTTTGATAATAATTCCACGCATTTTCAATTTTATTAGTAGTTTGTTTTGAACTAATAACTGCATTATAAATCTGTTTTTTATAATCGTTCATCCAAAAAATAAAATTTGGATTTTCCTTATCTTTAGAATAATTACTCTCAAACGAATAACCTAATATAGGATAAACATTTCGTTGAGCCGAAACAATTACAAATCCATTAGGAACAAAATTGAAAATATAATATAAAGGTATGTTGTCAGTTGAATTTATTAATTCGGAATTAATAATGTTTGTTTCACTTGATTTTACTGAGAAAAATGCTTTTGCTTTTTCTAAATAAAAGTTTTTGGCAATTAATTGTAAGGTATCCTCAGGTACAGACTGAGCATATACATGCATTTTGTTAAAAACAAATAACACAAATAGAATAAAAGCAATTTTTTTAACCATAATCTAATTTTTATTAAAATAAAAAAATGCCCGAATAGTTTCGGGCATTAATAATTATTTAAACTTTTTTAAAAGATCTTTAACTGCATCTTTATGAACTGTAAAATTCATCATTTTTAATTTCACATAATCTTCGCTAAAAAAATAATAACCAAATTCTTTAGCGTTTACATCATTATTTCTTGAACCTGAACCTGAATCTTTAATCAAATACCATCTTTGTCCTTTATAATCAACATGTCCGACTATATGTATTCCATGATCATCTGTTGTAGTTTTATTTGAAAAACGAAACTGACGAGCTTCGTCATTAATAAAACTTGAAGGGATATCAAAAGAAGGAACCATCGCACATTGTGTTTCGGAATCGAAACCAGCTTCAGAAACATCACCACCAATTGCAACTGTGTAGCCACTTTCAATACATTTACGAAGAGTAGCTGTATATTCATCAAGTGGAACATTATAATAATCTTTACTTCTCCACCAGTTATCATCAACATCATAAAGCACTTTCTGATAAAATGGTTCCTGCATAATAGAAAGAATATCAATATAATCGTCAGGATTAATTTTCACCACATCACTTAAATATTGTTTTGGTGTATATTGTTTTCCGTTAACAGTAACCGAGGTAGGAGGTTCACCTATATAATGATTCATAATGGATTTAATTGTAGCAATTACTTCTTCCTCATTCCAGGCATTTGATATTTTTACAGAATTTAAATATGAATCCATTTCAGCCTTCATTTTTTCATGTGTGTGGTATTTTCTACAATTATTAAGACCGTTATATGATTCATAAGGAATTACACCATATAATTTAAACATTCTAGTAACTGCATTTGCTTCGCTACCTTCGCCAAAAACTGAAGTTCCACGAGTTTTAATATATTCTCTTGCTTTCTCAACATATTCCCAATATGCAATATAAATTTCGCTTAGTTTAACTTTTTGATTTGTTAAACGAAAAACCTCTGATTCAAAATATGAAATTGTTGAATATGACCAGCATGTACCTGCATTGCCTTGCGAAATAGGGGAGTTATGCCATTGAGTTTTATATAAATCAATTTTATTTGGTAAATCTTTTCCTTTTAAATCAGCTTTAAATCTTTGAACTTGTTTAGGTGGAGCAGAATTTTCTTCTACATTCCTAACGTCTTTCATTATTACATTTTGATAATAACCTGCCTGGTATAATTTAAAAATAGACTTATCTTTATTATCCTGTGCATTAATATTAGAAATTACTAAAACTGTAATTATCAGTATAACAATTTTTTTCATGATTTATAATTATTAAATTATTTTTAACTAAGATATAAATTTTTCTTCAATTCTATACCGAATATTGAAGTCCATCTATTGCTAAATATGTTTCTTGAAAAACTTCTCTTGATTCGACTAAGAACTCATCAAGCTCCTTATATCTAACAGAGTAATGGCCAATAATTAGCTTTTCTACATTTGCTGCTTTTGCAATTTCTGCAGCTTGTGAAGCTGTTGAGTGGAAAGTAGTATTAGCCCTTTCTAGCAAATTTTCTAAAAAAGTAGCTTCGTGATAAAGTAAATTTACACCTTTAATATATGGTACTATTTCGGGAGTATAAATTGTATCCGAACAATAAGCATAAGATCTGGGATTTTCTGTTCTTTTAGTAATCTCATTATTAAAAATGGTTTTACCTTCAGAATTAATAAAATCGTCTCCTTTCTTTATATCTTGAATTTTACTTACCGGAATACTATATTCTTTAATTTTTTCTTTTATAATTTTTAAAAGCTTGGGTTTTTCTCTAAATAGAAACCCACAAGTAGGAATTCTATGATTTAGTGGAAAAGAAGTTACTTCTACTTTATTATCGCTGTATATTACTTCTTTTTCATTATTTTGAAGGTTATGAAAAATTAGAGGGAAGGTATACTCTTCACCAAATTGAGTTGCTTTTATTAATTCTTCTAAACCAGGAAATGAATAAATATGTAATTCATTTTTTCTTCCTAAAAGCTGAAGGGTTGAAAGAAGTCCAAAAATCCCAAAAAAATGATCGCCATGCAAATGGCTAATAAAAATTTTATCGAGTTTTTTAAAATGAAGTTTAAATTGCCTAAATCGCATCTGAGTTCCTTCGCCACAGTCAATTAAAAACAAATGCTCATGTACATTAAGTACATGAGCACTAGTATATCTATCCGACGTAGGCAGAGCCGAGCTACTACCCAATATCGTTAAAGTGATTGCCACTAATTACACTATTGTCCTACTTGCCAACTAAATCAACTGCTTTATCAAGTGTGTAAGAAATGTTTAAAACAGTATCTAACTGTGAAATAGTAATTAATCTTTCTACAGCAGGCTGAAGGCCTGTAAGAACGAAAGTACCATTTGCATTTTTGCAGAGTCTGTTCGCAACAAGAATTGCACTTAATCCACTTGAATCGCAATAACGACAGTTGCCAAGGTCAAGGATAATATTTTTCTCACCATTACCTGAAACCAAAACTAATTCTGATTTTAGAGCGGGAGCAATATGTGTATCCAGCTTCTCAACCATTACCTTAACTAAGGTATAATTGTCTTTCTTTTCTATGCTAAATTCCATCGTATAAAAATAATAATATTTTTAAAATATACAGGGAATTATTATTCATTATTTTTTTCTTTCTTTTTTGCGTCTTTTTCAGAAATTTCCATTAGGTCTTTTAAGGCTGCTAATCCAGTAACATCGCCTAATGTAGTCTTTTCTACTTTTGGAGCTGCTTCAGCTTTTGCAGGTTTTTTTGTTTTCTTTTTTTCAACAACTTCTGCTTTTGGAGCGTCTTCGTATACTCTTGTATGAGATAAAATAATCTTTTTTGCTTCTTTTGAAAAGTCAATTACTTTAAATTCGAGTTTTTCTTCAACTACTCCCATTGTTCCATCAGCTTTAATTAAATGTTTTGGAGTTACAAAACCTTCAACACCGTATGGTAAAGCTATAGTAGCACCTTTATCGTTTACAGAAATTATTGTTCCTTCGTGAACTGACTCTGAAGTGAAAATTGTTTCGAAAACTTCCCATGGATTTTCTTCCAATTGTTTATGACCTAAACTTAAACGACGGTTTTCTTTATCAATTTCTAATACAGTTATTTCAATAGTATCACCAATTGAACAGAATTCTGCTGGATGTTTAATTTTCTTTGTCCATGATAAATCTGAAATGTGGATAAGTCCATCAATTCCTTCTTCTAATTCAACAAAAACACCAAAGTTTGTAAAATTACGAACTGTTGCAGTATGTTTGCTCTTAACAGCATATCTTGATTCGATGTCAGCCCATGGATCAGTTTTTAATTGTTTAATTCCAAGTGACATTTTGCGTTCTTCGCGATCTAGTGTTAAAATAGTAGCTTCAACATCATCTCCAACTTTCAAGAAATCTTGTGCAGATCTTAAATGCTGTGACCAAGACATTTCTGATACGTGAATTAAACCTTCAACGCCAGTAGCTATTTCAACAAAAGCACCATAATCAGCCATTACAACTACTTTACCAGTTACTTTATCGCCAATTTTTAAGTTAGCATCTAAAGATTCCCATGGATGAGGAGTAAGTTGTTTTAAACCTAAAGCTATACGTTTTTTCTCATCATCAAAATCAAGAATAACAACATTGATTTTTGAATCTAATTGTACAATTTCTTCTGGGTGAGAAATACGTCCCCAACTTAAATCGGTAATATGAATTAATCCGTCAACTCCACCAAGGTCAATAAATACTCCGTATGAAGTAATGTTTTTAACAGTACCTTCAAGTACCTGACCTTTTTCTAGTTTAGAGATAATATCTTTTTTCTGTTGTTCTAATTCAGCTTCAATTAAAGCCTTATGAGATACTACAACATTTTTAAATTCTTGATTAATTTTAACTACTCTGAATTCCATTGTTTTACCAACGAATACATCGTAATCACGAATAGGTTTAACATCTATTTGTGAGCCTGGTAAGAATGCTTCAATTCCAAAAACATCTACAATCATACCGCCTTTTGTACGACATTTAATAAACCCTTTAATAATTTCTGCATCTTCAAGAGCTTTATTAACTCTATCCCATGATTTAACTGAACGGGCTTTTTTATGAGAAAGAAGTAATTGCCCTGAAGCATCTTCTTCGCTTTCAACTAAAACTTCAACTCTTTCACCAATTTTTAAATCAGGATTGTATCGAAATTCGTTTAAACTAATAATTCCTTCAGATTTGTAACCAATGTTTACAACAACTTCACGTTTGTTCATTGCAACAACAGTACCTTCAAGAACTTCATTTTCTGAAATTGTAGAAAGTGTGTTTGAATACAAGTCTTCTAATTTTGCACGATCTTCAGCAGAATAGGTATCATCTTTTTTACCTGTTGCATTCCAGTTGAAATTTGATAAATCATCGTGTTTCTTTTCGAGCTTAATAGGCTCATCTTCTTCCATTTCGTCAACAATTACATCATCATTTTCTAGATCTAAATCGTTTTCGTTAAGACTAAGGTTCTTTACAGCTTCTTCGTTTTCGTCAGCCATTAGGCCTGGATTTCTTTTTGCCATTTAATTGAAAATTAAGTTAGTTAATAAATTAGACATTATATATAGACCCTATTTTAGGGACTGCAAAATTAATTATTTTTTGTATAATATAATGTGTGTTTATGAAAAAAAACAAATGAATATAAATAATTTATTAGATATCTAACTATTTTATTTTAAGATTAATCTGCCTTTTCGGGTATTTCTTTTAATAAATTCTTAATAAATGCTTGAAAACTGCTTGAAAAAATTACCTTATTTTTGCAGCAACTAAACCAAATTGCATGAAAATATTTATTTTCGTATTTATAGCGTTTGCTATATGGCAAAGTGCTAATGCCCAGACAGCAACACTGAAAGGTAAAATCATTGACAATAAAACAAAAGAGTCATTACCAGGTGTAAATATTATTCTAGAAGATAAGACCGGAGGCACTTCTGACGCAAATGGAAATTATTCTATTAAAGTAAAAGCAGGAAAACATCAGGCTTCATTTAATTTTATTGGATACAAAAATGAACTCCGTTCGATTGAGGTAAAAATTGATGAAACAGTATCTCTAAATGTTAATATGTCGGAAGAAGTTGAAATGATTAACGAAATTGTTGTAAGTGCTGGTAAATTTGAGCAAAAACTTTCCGATGTAACTGTTTCTATGGAGATTATAAAACCTTCAATGATTGAGAATAATAATGTTGTAAGTGCAGAGATGGCAGTTAATCAGATACCTGGCATAGATGTCATGGATGATCAACCTAGTATTAGAGGTGGTAGCGGTTATAGTTATGGAGCTGGAAGTAGAGTGATGATGTTAGTTGATGATTTACCAATATTATCAGCTGATATAGGTGATGTTAAATGGAATTTTATCCCTATAGAGAATATTTCACAAATTGAAATCATTAAAGGAGCATCATCCGCACTATTTGGATCATCGGCTTTAAATGGAGTAATAAATATGCGTACTGCTTATCCTAAAGATGAGCCAGAAACAAAAGTTACTATTTTTAATGGAATGTATATGAACCCTGATCGTAAGGAACTTATTTGGTGGGGAAACAGTCAGCAATTATTTCAGGGAGCAAGCTTTCTTCATTCTCAAAAAATTAAAAACTTAGATTTAGTTTTAGGTGCAAATGCATATAGCGATGATGGTTATAGAGAATTTGAGACTGAAGAAAGAATTAGAGGAAACTTCAATCTAAGGTATCGCGATGCAAAAATAGAAGGGTTAAGCTATGGATTGAATGGTAATTATATGAATATGGATAAGACTGAATTTTTCTTATGGCAGAATGCAGATTCGGGAGCATATAGACAAGATAAAGCTACAGCCTCAAGAAGTATTGGTGCCAGATTAAATCTTGATCCTTTTATTACATATTATAATAAAAAAGGGTATAAATATAGCCTCAGAGGTCGTTATTTTAGAACCGTTAATGATATTCCTGCAGAGCCTGAAAAAAATAGTCAGGCCGATATGTTTTATCTTGAATACCAATTTCAAAGACATCTAAAAGGAAATTTAAACTGGACTGTAGGAGCCTTAGGAACATATGCCGATATTGTTGCCCGTCTTTTTGGTTCACATAACTCAACAAACGCATCACTTTATTCGCAATTCGATAAAAAAATTGGTTTATTAAATATTTCGGCTGGTGTTCGTGCAGAATACTTTAGAATAGATAAAGATGAAACACAAACTGTAATAGGTAATGATACAATAAAAGATATTCCAATTCAACCTGTATTTAGATTAGGCGCCAGTTACCAATTAGCAGAACATACTTTTATTAGAACATCTGTTGGTCAGGGATATCGTTTTCCTACTATAGCAGAAAAATATACAAGTACAAGTGTTAGTTTGTTAAATATTTTTCCAAACCCTAAAATTAAATCAGAAACAGGCTGGAGTGCCGAACTTGGTTTAAAACAAGGTGTAAAAATTAGCCGTTGGAATGGATATATAGATATTGCTGGATTTTGGACCGAATATCGTCAAATGATGGAATATACATTTGGTTTATATGATCCACAAACATATAAACCATTAAGTATTACTGATTCTGCCGACTTAGTTGTTCTTGGAGCAAATGGTTTAAAATGTCTTGGATTTCAATCAATAAATGTAGGTAATTCTAGAATTAACGGAGTTGATATTACTTTTACAGGAATGGGTAAACTTTTTGGATTACCTACAACTATTTTAGCTGGTTATACATATACTAATCCAATTGATAAAAATGTTGAAGTTAATGATTCAACAAAATCTACCGGTTCAAATGTCTTAAAATACAGAAACTATCATACTGCAAAAGCAGATATGGAAATTAATTACAAAAAGATATCCACTGGTATTAGCCTTATATATATGAGTAAAATGATCAATATAGATAAAGCATTTGAAGATTTAATGGGTGATGGTCCTGGAGTTGGAATTGAACTGCTTCCTGGATTGTATGATTATCGTCAAACACATAATAAAGGAAATATAGTTTTCGATTACAGAATTTCATATACTCTTAACGAAAACTCTAAAATTTCATTCGTAGTAAAAAATATTTTCAATAAAGAATATATGGGCAGACCAGGTGATATGAGGCCACCAAGAACCATTTCGCTGCAATATGTTATGAAAATATAGAATTTCAAATTTCATTTACTATCTTTACTAAGAATTTTTTTATTAAATAAAATGGTGAAGAAGAAGCGACCTTTAATTCTATTATCAAATGATGATGGAGTTAATGCAAGAGGATTACATACACTAATCGAAATAATTAAACCCTATGGTGATATAGTTGTTGTTGCACCTGAAAAAGGTGAGTCTGGTAAATCTCATGCTATAACTTTAAATATGCCTGTAAGGGTAAGAAAAATTTCTGAAAGCGAAAATGTAACTATTTATAGTTGTTCTGGCACTCCGGTTGATTCAGTAAAACTTGCAATTAATAAGCTATTACCTAGAAAACCTGATTTTTTGGTTTCAGGAATTAATCATGGAAGTAATGCTTCTATAAGCGTTATAT
The DNA here is from genome assembly GCA_903837285.1 of uncultured Bacteroidota bacterium. Classification (GTDB taxonomy): domain Bacteria; phylum Bacteroidota; class Bacteroidia; order Bacteroidales; family GWA2-32-17; genus GWA2-32-17. The sequence continues at coordinate 25,229 of CAILUD010000037.1, forward strand.
ACTCTGGAACAATGGGAGCAGCAATTGAAGGTTGCTTAAATGGAATTCCTTCGATTGGTTTTTCGGTTTTAGATCATTCAGAAAATGCCGATTTTAGTATTGCAAAAGCCTATGCAGGCTCAATTTTTCAAAATGTAATGGAAAACGATTTACCTGTTGGCACATGTTTAAATGTTAATTTTCCTGTTATCCCACTTAATAAAGTTAAAGGAGTTAGAGTTTGTCGTCAAACTAGAGGAGTATGGAAAGAGGAATATGAAAGACGAGTTGATCCACACAAAGGTGAATATTTTTGGTTAACCGGCGATTTTCATAATTTTGAACCAGATGCAAAAGATACTGATGAATGGGCATTAGCAAATAATTATATTGCTGTAGTTCCTATTCATGTTGACTTAACATCATACGAAGGCATAAAAAAATTACGCGATTGGACTTATGAATGTAAAATCTAAATATAATAAACTGTGGTTAGGTTTAGTTTTGGGAATAATTATTCCAATTATAACTATTATTATATTTTCTTTGTTTAAAAGTGATGTTAAGAACTTAATTGAGTTCATCGAATTTACATTAAGTATCAGCGCCCTTTCAAATATATTAAGTTTGTGTGCGCTACCAAACCTTGCAATTTTTTATCTTTTTCTAAACAAAGAATTATATTATAGTGCAAGAGGAGTTATTTTTGCAACTTTACTATGGGCCATTCTAGTTGTTATTACCCGATATTTTATATAATTCCAGATTATGAAATATTATGTTATAGCAGGTGAAGCATCGGGCGATCTTCATGCTTCTAATCTTATTCAGGAAATTAAAGAACTCGATACAAATGCAGAGTTTAGATGTTGGGGTGGCGACTTAATGATTTCAAAAAATGTAACTATTGTTAAACATATTAAAGAATTAGCATTCCTAGGCATAACTGAAGTTATTGCTAATATTAGAACTATTAAAAGAAATTTTAAATTTTGCGAACAGGATATAGTTTCATATTCTCCAGATGTATTGATTCTTGTTGATTACCCGGGTTTTAATCTTAGAATTGCAAAGTTTGCAAAATTAAAAGGATTTAAGATTTTCTATTATATTTCGCCTACAGTTTGGGCATGGCACCAGTCGAGGGTTGAGCAGGTAAGGAAATATGTAGATAAAATGTTTGTTATTCTTCCATTTGAAAAAGAATTTTATAAAAAATTTAATATAGACATTGAATTTGCCGGACACCCATTATTAGATGCAATAGCAAATGAAGAAAAAAACATTCCTGCATTCAATGAATTCTGCAAACAAAATAATTTATCCGATAAACCAATAATTGCAATACTGCCAGGAAGTCGTAAGCAAGAAATTAAAAAGAAACTTCCTTTAATGTTAGAAGTAATTAAATATTTTAATGATTATCAATTTGTTATAGCTGGAGCACCAGCAATAAGTATTGATTTCTATAATCAATATATGGATAATCAAAAAACCCCAATAGTTTTTGGAAAAACATATCAATTATTAAGAAATTCTAATTCAGCAATTGTTACTTCCGGAACTGCAACCTTAGAAACAGCATTATTTAATATTCCACAAGTAGTATGTTATAAAACTTCACCATTAACTTTTTTAATTGCAAAATTATTTGTTCACATAAAACATATTTCTTTAGTAAATATAATTTTGAATAAAGAGTCAATTTCAGAGCTTATTCAAGGAAAACTTACAATAGAAAACCTAAAAAACGAATTAACATTAATCACAACTGGCCCAAAACGCAACCAAATTCTCTCTGATTATGATAGTTTGGCTAAATTAGTAGGTGAACCAGGAGCGTCAAAAAGAATTGCAAAAATAATGATTGAATTATTAAAAAGAGAAAAATGAAGTATTTTGCAATTCTGATTTTTTTTATTTCAATAAACAGTGTTTTTAGTCAACGATTAAAAATTCGGATTCTTAACGAAAAAAATGTTAAGTCTTTAATTTTTGCTCCGGCAGTTGGTAAATATAATATTTATTGCGACACTTTGTTAATTGTAACATTAAACAAAAACGAAGTAGTTAACATAATACAGAATGGAGACTCAATTGATTTAAAAAATCTTAATTCAAAACTTGGGACATTCAAAAGTCTTAATTTTATTGGAGTTGCAAATGCAAATTACGCTAAAATAAAATGTGTTATTCCTTCTATTAATCAGCGACTATACGACGACGATTTTAAAATTACAATATTCAATAAAAGTTTTAACATTATTAACGATGTTGAAATTGAGAATTATGTTGCAGGAGTTGTTGAAAGTGAAGGTGGGCAAAAAGCAAATATAGAATACTATAAAACACAAGCTGTATTATGCAGAACATATGCTTTAGAGAATTTAACAAGACACATACTAGAAGGTTATTATTTATGTGATAATGTACATTGTCAGGCATACAATGGAAAGAGTTTAAGCAATTTTGATATTCCTGAAGCAACCAGCTCAACATCTGGATTGGTAATAGTTGATAGCACTTTAAATTTAATAACTGCAGCATTTCATTCCAACTGTGGTGGCCAAACAGTAGGTTCAGAAGATGTATGGATAAAATCAAAATCATATTTAAAACCCGTTATCGATTCATATTGTATTAATGAACGATGTGCAATTTGGGAAAAAACAATTCCTTTAGAAAAATGGAAACAATATTTAAAATCAAATGGTTTTCTAATAAACAATTACCCTAATGATTCTTCAATATATAATTTTAATCAAATAGCAAGAAAAACATATTACAGAATATTAAACGATAGTATTGCATTAAGAAAAATAAGACTGGACTTTAATTTAAGATCAACATTTTTTAATGTTATTGTATCCAATAATAACTTATTACTAAAGGGAAGGGGATATGGCCATGCAGTTGGATTATGCCAGGAAGGAGCTATGCAAATGGCAAAAAGAGGAATATCGTATCAGGAAATAATCAAATTTTATTATAAAAATACTTACATCGTAAGTTTAAGAGCATTAAACTTTTTTAAAACTCCTTAATTATCTAATTATGAATTTTTTAGTGTAAGAAAAGGATTTTTCGGTAATATTAACAATGTAAATACCAGCATTTAATTCAATTTGAATTTCAGAATTTTTACCAGTATTAGTTTCTATTTGAAATTGCTTTATTGGAGTACCTGTAATATTGTAAATACCAAAAGTAAAATTTCGATTTTGCAAACTGTTATTTTCTATTACAAATTTATCATTTTCAGTGTCATAATACACATTAACTGGCTCTGTTTGTTGAATAGCTGAAGCTAACGGCGACTTTATATTTTCGGAAAAACTATTTTGAGAAATACCAGTCAATGAAATGCTAACAAAGCAAAATAATAGAATTATTGTTTTAAAATTATAATCTAAAAATCTGTTTAGACCAAAAATATCTCTAATGAATATATTTTCAGAAGAGTAGCTGTTTTTTGAGTAGCAATTTCGGTTCATAATTTAAGTTTTTAATGTTATACGACACTCAAAACAGAATGTTATATTTTTTATCAGAAAAATAAAAAACAAACTATTGCAGCAATATTTTGGCCAAAATTCCTTTCTGATGAAACTTTTCGATTTCTTCGTGATTAACAAATGTTAATTTATTAATAATATTAATGTTAGGAAGTATTCCGATTGAAGCATCAAAATCATTTTCAGGAGTATATATTAACCATTCGTTATTTCTATAAATAATTATAGTTGCTAATTTTTTACCAGTCTTAGCATTTAATATAATAATACTTCCATTTTCCAACGCACAAAAAAGCGAATTATATTTCTCGGAATATGCTATTTTAATAATTTTGGAGCCATTTTCTTTATAATTCCAGACTTCTTTATTGCTGATAAAAGAAATTGCTTTGCAATGTGTTAAATTGCAATTATAAGACATAAAAACAATGGAATCCTTTTCGCAAATATCTAGATCAGAAATATCAAATTTATAATTAAAAAT
>CAILUD010000038.1 GCA_903837285.1 uncultured Bacteroidota bacterium
GAGAAGCAACTAAAAAATGGTCGCAACCAATTTGGAAATGGGGTATTATTTTAAACCAATTTTTACTTATTTTTGAAAACAGAATAAAATATTGATTTCAGAAACTTTTTAGTTTACACACTTTAAGAGATAGTGTCTTTATTTTAAACTCCGCTTAATTTATGCGGAGTTTTTTGTTTAATGCTATTTGTTTTTCTTTTGTATAATTACTCTTAATTCTTTTCCTACCTTTTTTAGGGTTGTTAGACTCTTTGTTATGGTATCTGAATTTACATCTTTATATTCTGTATATTTGTTTTCAGTATCGTTTCGTTGTGGGTAAACTAAGAATTTTGAGTTATTTGGAAAATGCTTTTCTAATTTGTTAGCAAGATTTTCCATGTAATCATGATGCGATACAGAACCCTTTCTGGCTGAAATAAAAACAATGATATCATCATCATTAATATGTCTGGAAAGTATCAGGAAATCTTCCCAATCATTAAAATTATTGTATAAAATATTTCCTGATTTCAAGTTGTCAATTGATAATTGTATAACATCTTTTGTTTTTTTATTTGAAAAACAAGTGATAGTAAGTGTTAATTCATTTGCTAACTTAATTGTTTTTTGTAACCATGTTTCAAATCCGTTTTCGAGTTCCGAAAAAGGAGGTGCTATTAATACTATTCTTTTTCCGGTTATAAGTAGTTTGTCAATATTACATAAGAAAATATTTTTATCTGATTCGTTTAATATAGAGTCTGTTCTTTCTCCCATTAATTTATCAACTAAACTTGATTTCTTAGGCCAACCCAAAATAATAATATCTGCCATTATTTCTTTTGATGTCCTTACAATTCCACTTGCAACATTATGGTCAATTGTTGCAACAACGTTTACATGAGTTTCGTTTGCTGAAGCATGTTTTGCTAAAGAATCAAGATTTTGCTTTGCTTTCTGTAAATTTAATTCAGCTTCTTTATCGTTCGGGACAATTGATAATATTGTAATTGGATTACTCGATTTTTTATTTTTAAGTAACGAAGCAAAGTCAAGTAGGTTTTCCATATTACTGAAATTTGCTAACGGTAAAAGTATATGTTCGTAGTTTTTCTGTTTTAAAGAAATGGATTTATCGTCATCTGTAGTTGAGTTAAGAATTATTTTTCTTGCAACTCTTTCCGTAACAAATGATGCCACTATACAACTTACCAATATGATAATAATTGCGCTGTTTAAAACCTCTTCGTTAATAATATGCGAATTATAACCTACTAAAGCCACTGCAAGAATGGCAGCCGCATGAGAACTACTTAAACCGAAAATTAATTGTCGTTGATTGCTTGAATATCTGAATATTAATTGTGTAATAGCAGCAGCAAGCCATTTTGATGTTAGTGCAGCAATTGTAAATATAGTTGCAATAATTATTGCTGTTGTTCCATTTAAGAATACCCTAAGGTCTACAACCATTCCTACACTTATAAGGAAAAATGGAATAAAAATGGAGTTTCCTATAAATTCAATTCTATTCATTAATGTTGATGAATGTGGAATTAACCTGTTTAAAGCTAATCCAGCTGCAAATGCTCCAATAATTGGTTCTAATCCTGATAGTTTTGCAAGAAAGGCTGCAAAAAATACTACAGATAATACAAAAATGTAATGTGAAGTTTTTTCACTTTCAAGTTTCATGAAAAACCACCTGGCAATTTTGGGAATCACAAAAAACATTATAATAAGAAAAACCAGAAGAGATATTCCCATTCTTATCCAGAAATCACTATTTAGTTCTCCCTGAACAGAACTTAAATTTATTGCAAGTATTATTAGAACTGCTGTATCAGTTAATATAGTACCACCAACAGTTATAGCAACAGCCTCATTTTTAGCCAACCCGTATTTGCTAATAATGGGATAAGCAACCATTGTATGAGTAGAAAATAATGTTGCTATTAGTATACATGTATTCCATTCATAATTAAAAATATGTTTGGAAATAAGAAATCCAAATATAAATGGAACAATAAAAGACAAAAATCCGAATATTATACTTTTATGCTTGTTTTTCCTGAACTCGTTCATGTCAAGTTCCAACCCGGCAATAAACATAATATAAAGCAGGCCAATAGTGGAAAAAAGATCAACAGCAGAGTTTTTTTCAAGTAAATTTATTCCATGCGGTCCTAAAGCTAATCCGGAGATAATCAGTCCTATAATACTTGGGATTCTTAGTCTTCTTAAAATAATAGGCGAAAACAATATAATCATCAGAATAACTGAAAATACTAATACGGGATCGTGTAAAGGTCTGTGGAATTCTTTTAAGAGATTTTCAAAATATGATGTATCCATTTAAAAAGCTCTTGATTTGTAAATTTAAATAATCGCAGTTAATTTTTTACAAAAATATACTATTGTAAGCTTCTATTATAATTTATTTATATGTTTTTATTTATTATCCATATTTTAAAAGCTAAAATCAAGTTTGATTCTTAAGTTTTTTACTATTTTTACCGAAAAAAAGAGATATGTTTTCAGGAATAGTGGAAGAAGCGGCTCAAGTAGTTGCGTTAGAAAAAGAAGGTGGTAATCTTCATATTACCATGCAATGTTCATTTACTAAAGATTTAAAAATCGATCAGAGTATAGCTCATAGCGGTGTTTGTTTAACTGTTGTTAAAACAACAGATGCAACATATACCGTTACTGCAATTCAAGAAACACTTGATAAAACCAATTTAGGACTTTTAAAAGTTGGTAGTAAGGTTAATCTTGAAAGAAGTATGACAGTTGATAAATTGTTAGATGGTCATTTAGTGCAAGGGCATGTTGACCAGACTGCTATTTGTACAGAAGTTAAAGAAGCTGATGGTAGTTGGTACTTTACTTTTAAATATGATCAGACTAAAGGAAATATAACTGTTGAAAAAGGTTCGATTTCCGTAAACGGTGTTAGTTTAACTGTTGTTAATTCAAGAGATGATAAGTTTTCTGTTGCAATTATTCCGTTTACTTATGATATAACAAATTTCCATCAGATAAAAGAAGGTACCGTTGTTAATCTTGAATTTGATATTATTGGAAAGTATATTCAGAAAATCATGATGGCTCAATTAGAAAATTGGAAAAAACAGGTATAATTATTTATAATGTTATTTTAAATTATAAATAAAAAACCCTTGAATAAATTCAAGGGTTTTTTACGTTTTTATCTATCGCCTAGCTTATAATTAATTGGTAATCTAAATGTAACGCTTACTATTTCACCGTTTTGTTTACCTGGTTTCCAGTTAGGCATTAATGAGACTACTCTAAATGCTTCTTTATCAAGATATTCGTCTACGCCCCTGATTATTTCAATATCTGTTACTTGGCCTTTAGTATCTATTACAAATTTTAAAGTTACTTTTCCTGTAACCCCATTTATTCTTGGTATTTCCGGATAATCAATATTTTTCTTTATAAATGCGAACATTGCACTATCACCTCCTGGAAACTCTGGCTTTTCAGTAACATTCCATAATTCAACAGGTTTATCGTTATCTTTTATTGCAATATTAGTTTCTACAAAATTTATAGGATTATCAATACCTGAAGTATCGTTTACAAGGTTTTCAAAAATAGGCATCTCAATTTCCGGAGGTACAGAATCTGAAATTACAGGCGCAATAAATATTAGTTTCTTTTCTGCAATTTTTTCATCCTCAATAGGTGGGGGTAGTGGAGGCGGTACTTCTTTTGGAATATCTCGAGGATCAAAAACTATAGGACCACTCTCATCAATGAAATCAAAATCAGAATGACCATTAAAAGCCATAATTAAAGGTGTAATTGTTATAAATAATAGTAACGAGAATGCAATTCCTAATGCTTTTATAACATTCTTGTTATACTTTTTCCGAATTTGGTAAGCACCATATTCTTTGTTTCTGTTTTCGAAAACTATTTCATCTAAGTTTTCTACTCGGTTTTTTTTAATCTCTGACATAACATTAAAGTTTTAGGTTTGTAATTACTGAAAAATTAATGTAGTTATGTCGTCATATAAATCTGTTAAAGGTTTGTTTTATTTTTTAAACGTAAGATGTACTCTGTTTATTGTTTTATAATTAAATTTAATTACAGTCAGGTCTTTCGACCTGACTGCAAAAGCATTAGTTTTGTAATTTGTTAAACTAGTATAACATAAATTTAATTGGTAATTGAAAAGATACCTTTACTGCTTTTCCACGTTGTTTACCTGGTGTCCATGAAGGCATATCAGTTATTACTCTTATTGCTTCTTTATCAAGGTATGCATCTACACCCCTAAGAACTTCTACATCCACAACTTTACCTTCTTTATTTATAACAAATTGAACAAATACTTTTCCGGTTACTCCGCTTTCCTTTGCAATTTCTGGATATTTTACATTTTCAGCTATCCATTTCATCATAGCTTGTTCACCTCCAGGGAATTCTGGTTTCTCTTCAATTACATAAAAATTAACTATCTCACCATCATCTATTACTTTGTCTATAATATCAATAGGGTCATCAGGTAAATCGTTATTATTGTTTTTGTTAATTAAGTCATCATTTGGTGGTAAATCAATATCTGTAATTGCCGAATCAACAATTTCTGGAGAAGTATATCCATGTTCTTCTTTTACTATATCTTCTGGTGGAGGAGGGGGTGGTGGTGGAGGCACATCTGCTGGGTTATCAATTTTTAAGAGATTTGCTGTAATTGTTTCGTTAATAATATTATTTCCAATTTTACTGTTAAAAGCCATAATTAATGGAGTTACAGTAGTTAGTAATAAAAGAAAAAAAGCAAAGCTTAGTGATTTTATAACACTTTTCTTATACCTTTTTCTTAGCTCGTAAGCGCCATACTCTTTGTTTCTGTGAGCGAAAACTAAATCGTCTAAGTTTTCATCTCGGGTTTTCTTAATTTCTGACATAACATTAATGTTTAAGGTTGATAATTGAAATATTAATGTAGTTATGTCCTCATTTATATATTTTTGGGATTAATATAAATTAAAGAACGTAACGGCATTTCTTTTATTGTTTTTGGGTAAATGATGCAATAAAAAAATATTTCCATAATTTATAATTTCAATTATGCTATAAATGCAGTCAAGTTTTTCGATATTATATGTGCAGTCGGGTCTTTCGACCTGACATCAAATAAAAAACCCCCTGAAAATATCAGAGGGTTTTAAATTATTTGATAAAATTATACTAGTATAATTTGAAATTAATAGGTAATTGGAAAGACACTTTTACAGTTTTTCCACGTTGTTTTCCTGGTGTCCAAGATGGCATGCTGGAAACAACTCTAACAGCCTCTTTGTCCAGGTATGGGTCAACCCCTCGAAGTACCTCGACATTTACAACTTTTCCATCTTTATTTATAACAAACTGAATAAAAACCTTTCCTGTAACTCCATTTTCCTTAGCAATTTCAGGATATTTCACGTTAGAAGCAATCCATTTCATCATTTCTGCTTCACCGCCTGGAAACTCTGGTTTTTCTTCAATTACATAAAAGTTTACAACTTCCTCTTCTTGAATTGCCTGATTAGTTTCAACAACTTCTTCAACAACTTCTTCATTAACCGAAGTGTTTACTTGATCTTCTGTTGTTGCAATTTCAATCTTTTCATCAACTGAATCAACTACAACTGGAGCAGTATATTTCACTTGTTGTTCCATTTCTTCAGGTGGTGGTGGTGGAGGTGGAGGTGGTGGTTCTTCTTCTTGATTTTTAATATCTAAAAGATTAGCCTGAATTGTTTCATCAATAATTTTATTGGCTCCGCTATTTCTAAGAGCCATAATGAATGGTGTACCCGCTGTGAAAATCAATACTAGAAAAGCTACAAATAAAGCTCTTGATACATTTTTATTGTACCTTTTTCTTAATTCATATGCTCCGTATTCTTTGTTTCGATTTTCGAATACAATCTCATCCATGCTTTCTATTCTTACACTTGCCATAATTTTATTTTTTATTTAGGTGCAGCTTCAAGCATTTTAAGTTCTAAAGGATTTAAATCAACAACAGCATAACGGGCAATATTTGTTATAGCCATTTCGTCGATAATATCAACAAAATTTTTATATTTTATATTTTCCGATGCTTTGATTAAAACAATAGGACCTACTTTATCAGCATTTCTTAATTTCTTCAATTCTGAACTAACAGAATCTTTAGGAAGTACAAGTTCTCCTTTTTTAATTTTCTCTTTATACTCGAGAATTTGATCGAAAAGAGGTTTGTTTCTTTTTAGTAAAAATTTACGTATTCCGTCCTTGCTAAAATCAGTTTTAATTAAAGAAGGAAGTGAGTCGGCTTTAGCTAAACCTTCATAGTAATATACAATGTCGTTATCTCCAAGAATTACAGTAACTGCTCTTGATTTGTCAACCGGAGGAGCAATTGCTTTGGATGTATCTGGTTCTTTCTCGGGTAATACAATTTCCATTACCTTAGGCTTGCTAAAAGCAGTTGTAAGCATAAAAAAGGTAATAAGGAGACACATAAGATCTACCATAGGTGTCATATCTATGGCTGTCGAATGCTTCTTTGCTTTCCTTTTACCGTCGCCTTTTCCGCTACTATTTTCTATTATTTGTGCCATACCATTTCCTTTTTTTAGTTTTCTACTTTAACTTCAACTTTTTCAAGGTTGGTAGTAAGATTGAATTTATTTACTTTCTTATCTTGTAAAATATCCAGAATCTTTTTAACCACTTTATAATCTGTTTCCATATCGGCTTTTATACCAACCTGAATATTTCTATCAATTTGACGAGTAAAGTATATCCACCAAGCTAGTTGGTTATCTACAGAATCAGTAGGAATACCATCAATCTTCTCGTCTTGAAGAAGCTTTTGAAGTTTATCTCTACCGGCAGGGTCTTTTTGGTCTATCCATTTTCCTACATATTGAATTGGCATTCCAAAAGCAGCAAGCTTCGAGAATGTTTCAATTTGTTTTGGAGTGAATTTTATTTTGTACTGCTCTCCCATTTTCTCAAGAACTTTCGCACGAAACTTTGTTGTAGTATCTGGTCCGTTATCAAGATTGAAATATACTTTACCTAGTTTATCTATAGAAAGATTAAGTATTCCTTTATCAGGAGCTTGTTTTTCAGATATAGATGCAGGGGTATCGATAATTGCAGGTTCTTGAGGGCGAAAAGTTGTTGTAAGCATGAAAAATGTAAGAAGCAGAGCAAACAAGTCCACCATCGGCGTCATGTCGATGTGTGGGGACTTATTATGTATCTTTATTTTAGACATTTTTAGCTATCTTTTTAAAGATTACTTTAATTTAGAAGCAAATGTTTGGGTTAAGCTAAATCCAGCTTCATCCATTTTATATGTCATAGCATCAATTTTTGTTGAAAATAAATTGTAAAAAATGATTGCTATTGTTGAACCTGAAATACCAAATGCTGTATTGATAAGCGCTTCAGAAATACCGTTTGCAAGAGCAAGAGCATCTGGTGCACCAGCTGTAGCAAGAGCAGCAAAAGCTTTAATCATACCGATAACTGTTCCAATAAGACCTATAAGAACGGCGATAGAAGCAATTGTTGAAAGAATAACCAAATTCTTTGAAAGCATAGGAAGTTCTAATGCTGTAGCTTCTTCAATTTCTTTTTGAAGAGCAAGAATTTTTTGATCTTTATTTAATTGTGTGTCATTTTCTAAAGCACGATATCTGTGAAGACCAGCTTTTACAACATTACCTAATGAACCTTTTTGAATATCACATGCAGCTGAAGCTTCTTCAATTTTATCTTGTTTAAGAAGATCTTGTAATTGTCTTACAAAAACATTTAAACGTTTTTTTCCTCTTGCACGACCAATAGAAATAAATCTTTCAAGAATGAATGTAATAAGAATTACAACTAAAGACATTAAAATAGGAACAATCATACCTCCTTTGTACATCATAGCTAGGTAATTGCCTGGCATTGGATGTCCGTCAGGATTGCCTCCTTCAAAATTTACAGGATTTCCAAGAACTAAATAATAAATTGCATAAGAAATTAATAATGCAATAATAATTGCACCGCCAGCAAATAATGATTGCAGAGCATCTTTCAGAGATTGACCACTTTTACTCATCGCTTTTTTGATTTAAAGGTTATTTATTAATTAAAAAATTTGAAACAATATTTAAAAAATACAAATTAAATTTTCAATTAGAGCATTAACTTAAAAAACGCTTAAAAATTGTATGCAATGCGCCTTTTATGGTCACAAATATA
>CAILUD010000039.1 GCA_903837285.1 uncultured Bacteroidota bacterium
AAGTTCTCTTAAAATGCCGGTGTTGCTAACTATGTAACTTGCAAGTTCGAATGCGTCTATTTCGAGTGATTTTTCTGTAAAATGTTCAATTATACTTTTAAAATTTAAAAGTTTTGAAACTGTACTTTGATTAAGAACTTGTGCCAATATTTCTTTACTTGAAATTGTTTTCCATAGACTAATTTCATTAGTCATTGCAATTACTTCAATTTTTTCAAAAGTAGTTTTACCAATACCTCGTGCAGGGAAATTTATAATTCTTTTTAGGGCTTCGTCGTCGTTATGGTTAATTATAAGTCTGAAATATGCTATAACATCTTTAATTTCTTTGCGTTGGTAAAACGACAATCCTCCATAAACTTTGTATGGAATTCCGCTTCTTCGAAAAGCTTCTTCAAAAATTCTTGATTGTGAATTTATTCTGTATAGTATAACAAAGTCGCTATAATTAAATGTATGCTGAAGTTTATAATCTTTTAATATGCTGGCAACCAGATAGCCTTCTTCTGCATCAGTTAAAGCTTTTTGTACTTTAATTTTTTCGCCTTCTTCGTTATCACTCCAAATTGTTTTTGGAATTCTGTCGCGGTTTTTGCTAATTAAGCTATTTGCAGCTTCAACAATTGTTTTAGTAGATCTGTAATTTTGCTCGAGTTTGAAAAGTTGATAACCAGGATAATCTTTTTTGAAATTTAAAATATTCTCAATTTTTGCTCCTCTGAAAGAATATATGCTTTGTGAGTCATCTCCAACAACAGTAATATTTTGACTTACTGTGCATAATCTTTTAATGATTAGATATTGAGCATAATTTGTATCTTGATACTCATCAACAAGAATATATTTAAAATGTTTTTGATATTTTTCGGTAACATCAGGGTTATCGCGTAATAAAATATTAGTATTCATTAATAAATCGTCGAAATCCATTGAGTCGGATGTCTTCAATCTATTTTGATAAATAGTAAAAATTTTTCCAATTTCTGGTTTTCTTGAATTTTTATCTTGCTCTTGAATTACAGGACTATTAACATAAGTAGCAACAGTTATCAAGTTGTTTTTAGCCATGCTGATTCTACTTAATATATCTGATGCTTTATATTGTTTGTCGTCGAGATGAAGATCTTTAATAATAGATTTTATAAGACTTTTTGAATCGTCGGAATCATAAATTGTAAATTTGGAAGTAAAGCCTAGTTTACTGCATTCAATTCTTAAAATTTTATTAAACAAGCTATGAAAAGTTCCCATCCATAAGTAACGTGCAGTTTCAAATCCAACCAAAGAATTAATTCTTTCTTTCATTTCTTTTGCCGCTTTGTTAGTAAAAGTTAACGACATTATGTTACCGGCAAACACCCCTTGGTTGAGTAAATATGCAATGCGATAAGTTAACACCCGGGTTTTACCCGAACCTGCTCCTGCAATTATAAGGTTTGGTCCTTGATAATTTACAACAGCTGCGTGTTGAGATGGATTAAGTTCTTTTAAAAAATTTTTCACTTTATTTTATGGAAAGGAGAATGCAAAAATAGTTATCTATTTGCTAAATAAAGAATCAAATTATTCACATTAGCAATGTTGATAAATAAAAAACTATAAAAGTCTGCTAGAAGTTCCCGTTTTTATTGGTAGATATTTAAGTGATATTTCGAAGCCGCCTCTTCCGGAACTAACTTTTGCTAATGATGAAATATTAATATCATAACTTAACCCAAAAGCAATTTGTCCAAGTTCACATTGTGCCGCAATAACAACAGCATCTTGACCTCTAAAAAAGCCACCAATACTAACCGTTCTGGATAAAACATAATCGGTATATTTTGAAGATTCTTGTAATTTGTATTTTAAAAATGATCCAAAATATATCATTCTTGCTGGTCCTTGCATTTCATAAATAACTAAGGGTGAAATTTGCATGTTTGTGTTTTTAAAGCCATACGAACCAGTAAAATGGAACATATATCTTAATGCTCTTTTATCAACTACTTGATAAAAACCTGATCTTGGACTATTAACATGAAAAACTGAAATTCCTGCTTGTGCGCCAAACATATCATTTGATGAAAGAGTTCGTTGACCTTTTCCATAGCTCCATTGAATTCCTGTACTAAAATCACCGTTTAAAAATCTTTCACCAGAAAAAGTTTCGTTAGAGGGTAAATTTGCATCGTAAACTAAACCATTATATTGGTTTCCCCAGGTTAAATTACTTACACCAATTTTTCTTTGAATAATTCCGCCAGATATTCCAGCTGATAATGTTTGGTTTTTAGCAAGAGTTACTTTTCCCGCAACAGCAGCAACCACTTGGTTCGTGTTTAGTTGCCCTGCACCGGCAATATCATTAAAAAGACTTAGACCTACACCAATTGATGAACCCGTTTTTCCTTTTGAAAAAATTCTTCCATCAACACCTGCTGCAATTGTTCTGAATGGATCAGTAACGCTTCTCCATTGTAAACGATAATTTGCTGTAGCTCTTAAATTATATTGTGCACCAGCATTAGCGGGATTTAAAATTAAAGGTGCTTCATTTGGTTGAGAGAAAAGAATATCCTGTCCAAATATTGAAGTTGGAATTACAAATACTATTGTTGCGATAATTATTAAGTTTTTCATATTGTTATCTCCTATCGCATTAGTGTTATATTTCCTTTTGTCTCTACCTTAGTTCCAATGAAGTACTCTGCTTTTAGAAAGTATACAAATACATCAGTGTCTGCTGCTTTGCCTTTATATACTCCATCCCAGCCAAAATCCGGATCGGAAGTTTCAAAAACTTTTTCGCCCCATCTGTTATATATTTTAAATTCCATAGATTTTACACATTTTCCATAAACATACATTATGTCGTTTTGGCCATCACCATTAGGGCTAAAGCCAGATGGAACAAATACCTCACCGCATTCTGTATCCACTGTTATGTTAATACAAGCGGTATCGCTGCAATCGTAACTGTTTCTTCCAATAACACAATACTCAATAGTTGAGTAAGGTTTAGCTACCGGGTTAGGGCAATCGATACAAGACAGGTCATTAATTGGACTCCAATCATAGAATTGAGCACCAGTAGCATTTAGCTGAACATATTGTCCTATAATTAATATAGTGTCATGTGTTAATGTTAAAACAGGTTTTGGGTTTACAGTAAGTATAAAGGTTGTTGTATCGTAACATATTGTAGAATTCGCAATTAAAGTGTAGGTATATGTTGAAGCAGAATTTGGTGTAACGTTAATATCCTGAGTGGTAAAATTTCCAGGTTGCCATAAAAAGCTAGTTCCGCCTGATCCATGTAAATCAATTGAATTTCCATAACAAATTGGAGAAAGTCCTGTTATCTTAGCTATTGGTAATGTGTCAACATTTATTTGGAAGTTAACAGTATAGTGGCAGGTATTTGTGTCTGTGCCTATTACCGTATAGCTGGTAGTATCCTGTGGTGAAATAATAACGGAATCTCCATTAAGATTACCTGGTTGCCACAAATAAGTTATTGTATTATCAAATGTGCTATCCACTTGAAATAAAGTACTATTTCCTTTGCAAATATGATTGTTTCCTAAAACATTAAATTTAGGAAGTGAGTATACAGTAATGAAAGTGGAGGTTGTGTCTTTACAAAGTTCGGTAGAAGTGCCTATTAGGGTATAAGTAGTATTAATACTTGGGGATATTGTTATTTGAGATGTTGATGCAACAAAATTTGTGTCAATTGACCATTCATATGTGTTTCCACCAAAACCAAAGATTGTAATACTGTCAAGTAAACAAAGTGCAGTGTCAATTGGTGCTATTGATACATTAATAGAAGGATATACAACAACAAATGTATTTGCGGTATCTTTGCAATTATTAGTAGTTGTTCCATAAAGCGTATAAGAATATGTTGTATCTGCAGTATTAGGATGGAATACTATAAACGAATCTGTATTATTGCTTGGATCCCATAAATATGAAACTGGCATTGAACTCGAGGCAGTAAGTGTTATTGTTTCATATGGACACATCAGATACAGTGATGCAACGCTAAGAACTGGTTTTTCGTAAATTAAAACTGAAACAGAATCAAGATTTTTACATCCATGAATACTGTCTATAGCATGAGCAATATAATTATATGTGTAGCCTACAGAGTCTGGAAATAAAGTAGCGCTTGAATTCATAATGCTGTCAGGAATAGTCCAGAATAAGTTGGATGGCATATTTGAAGTAATATTAATATTAATTGGTTGGCCATAACATATTGCAGTATCGCTAGGTGTTATATTTACGGTTGGAATAGGCCAAGCAATAAAGGTTGTATAAGCAGTATCTCTGCAACCAAATGGAGTTTGAACATAAACAGTGTCAAAATAAATTGAATCAGGTGTGTTAAGTACAAAAGTTAATATTGAATCTGGTGTATTTATTGGGTGCCAATCATATGTTAAAGGCAGATGGTAAATGTCATGCACTTGAATGTTAATTGTAGTGTCTGGACAAAAAGAACCTGCACCAGTAATATAAATATCGGGTTTCCAGTTCACGAAAATTGTTGTATTTGCAGTATCTCTACAACCATTTATTGTGTCTGTTACTATAACAGAGTAACTAAAAGTATTGCCGGCAGTATCTGGATTAACGGTAAATGTAGAATCAATTCCAGTTCCTGGACTCCATTGATAAGTTGAAGGTAAGTTGCTTGTTACATGAAGAGTATAAGGTGTTCTATAACATGTTGAATCTGGAGCTGAAATTATAAGTTGAGGAAGTGCATTAACATATATTGAAGTTGTTGCAGTGTCTTTGCAACCGTTTAATGTGTCAGTTACTATAACGGAATAATAGAAAGTATGGCTAACAGTGTCTGGATTTACGGTAAAATTAGAGTCTAATCCGTTACCAGGATTCCATAAGTATGCTGATGGTATATTACTAATTACATTAAGAGTATAAGGTGTGCCAAAACATGTTGAATCAGGAGCGGAAATTTGAAGTACAGGTTTTGAGTTTACTATAACTGTTGCATTTGCAATATTTGAACAATTCATATCATCGGTTCCTGTAACAATATAGTTAAATGTTAATGGGGGAGTAAATGAAAGTGTGTCGTTTAAAATATTTAGTGGTGACCATAAGTATGATTCTGCTCCGTTTCCTACAAGTATCATCGTATCTCCATAACATATTGAAGGAGTTACATTGTTAATAGTTACATTAGGTTTAATAC
This sequence comes from uncultured Bacteroidota bacterium, assembly GCA_903837285.1. GTDB lineage: Bacteria > Bacteroidota > Bacteroidia > Bacteroidales > GWA2-32-17 > GWA2-32-17. Next base: position 5,216 of record CAILUD010000039.1, read on the forward strand.
AAACATCAAATTTTAATATGTATGCATCTCTGCCACCACCTGATGATCCTTGAAAATATGTTGTGCCTCCTGGGTTTAAATTAAATATATTTGCAGAGTTAGTAAAGCCTGTAACCCATAGGTTTGTTGTATCTGAAAAAATGCCAATGGCATCTTCTGCTGCCGAACCACCAAAATATGTAGCCCATTGTCTTATACCATTTAACTTGAATTTTAATATAAAACCATCTTGAGTTCCACCTATAGTTCCTGAGTAATAAGTTCCCATTCCAGGATTTAATTTCGGGAAATTTGCAGACTGCGTACTTCCAACAGCCCATAAACTTAGACCGTCAGTGTTAATTGTTTTAATGTTTTCTGCGCTGTTGCTACCATAATAGGTTGCCCATTCTAAAGCACAAGTGTTAGTATTAAATTGAGAAATAAAACCATCGGATAAACCGCCAACAGCGCCTTGGAAATATGCTCCTCCTCCTGGATTAAAAGTTGTCATGTTTGGAGAAAGAGTATGCCCTGCAAAAAATACTTTATTCCCTGTTAATGCAATAGTTCTCGAATTTTCAGTAGCTGAACCTCCAAAATAAGTTGACCATAACAATTGTCCATTATAAGTGAATTTTGCGAAAATCATATCTTCGCCACCTGCATTAGCAGCCTGAAAAAAAGCTGTGCCTCCGGGGTTAGCAGTTGGGAAATTAGTTGATGTTGTGCTACCTGTTACAAATAAATTTGTTCCGTCTGATGTAATATTTGCATTACCTTTTTCGTCGCCGGTTCCACCAAAATAGGTGCTCCAAACAGGAATTCTTGAAGAATTAAATTTTATTATATAAAAATCATTTGGTCCACCATTTAAAGTGCCTTGGTTGAAAGCTCCACCAGGATTAACTATTGGTAAACCAGAAGATTCTGTTCCTATTAAAACGAATAAATTTGTATTGTCCGAATATGATGAAAAAGCAATATCCCATAGATTTCCTCCAAAATACGTTGCCCACTGCAATATGCCAGATTTATTAAATTGAGAAATAAAACCTTCGCTAGTTATTGCATTAGGATTTGTTGCCTGAAAAAAAGCACCACCACCATAATCCAGGGTAGGAACATTACTTGACAATGTTTGAAAAGTAAGGTAAACAGAATTATTATCAAGACTAATGTTTTCTTGAATTTCAAACCCAGAACCACCAAAATAAGTTGACCATTCCATTGTACCAGAAGTGTCAAATTTTGAAACTATTGCATCGTCATTTCCTGCCTGAACACCTTGAAAATATACGCCGCCAGGATTTAAAGTAGGAAAATTAAAGGAACCAATTCTTCCAGATACAAATACTGAACTACCATCACTTTTTATACTATATGTTTCATCGCTTCCGGTTCCTCCAAAATAAGTTGACCAGAAGATAATAGGGTCAATTATAAGTTCAACATTTGGATTATAAGAATTAATGTCAAAAGAAAGTATTCCATTTTTATCTATAAACCAGTTGCTTTCAACAGTATTCTCGTTTTGAGTTACTAAAAGACCTTTTTCTGAAAGAGTTCCCATAGGACCTTTAATTAACACATCTTTAGATGCATCAAGTTCTGGAAAATCAGCCCATTTATATTTGATTTTTATGTCTTTTGGATTTCCCCCAGGATTAACAATAAAATCATATTTAAAAATGCCATCTTCTTTAAAATAAATAACCCAGTCAATTTGTGGATAAACATCTTTAATTATAATTTTTTTAAAAGATTTTACTTTAGTAATTCCTTTAGAGCAATGAGGGTAATAAAAGTTCTGATAAAATTCTTCTTCGTTTTCAGCTAGTGCTTTTGCATTAGGATTAGCACCTTCTAAAACCATATCAATGCGCATCCAGTTGTAACTAGCATTTAATCTGTTGATTGCATGTGGGTCCTCGCTAGGCTCATCTGAAATAGAGTTTATGAAAAGATATGATATTGAATTGTTTTGAATGTAAAGGTTAAGATTATCAGAGTTTGAATAATATAAAATTGAAGGAATTTGTTTTTGTTCCTCCATGCTTACTAATTGACCTTTGTTTTCAATAAAATAGCCGCTTTTAGAGTTCTCGAAGTCAGGGTTTTTAGGCTGACTATTAGCTTGTACAGTTAATATGGAGCTAATTAGGATTAATAATAAAACCTTTAAAAAACGATGTTGGAGTATTATATTAATTCTCATTTTTAGTATATCTGATAAATAAATTTTAGTTTTGACGCTTGAAATAAACCAAAGGTTGTTTGTCAACCATAAAAATAGATATAATTTTATTGCTTATATTCATTCATGAAAAAATTTTTCTTAAATATTAAAAATCTATTCGAAAAATTTAATCTTAAGGATTTTAGTAAACAGTATGGTATATATTTTTTAACCTTTATAATTGCTGTAATTTCCTTTCCTGGAGTTTCGCCAGAATATGATGGTTCGTATGATGGTTCTGCATATTGGGGATTAAATTATTTATTTGCAAATGATGTTTCTTCGTTTAATAATTTAATTTTTCCCTGGGGACCACTTTCGTTTTTGAAGGTACCGGTGGTTATGGGTAACCATGTTTTATTTGCTATAATTACTCTTAGTATTTTTTGGGTAACTTTTATATATTTAACATTGTTACTTGCAAAAAAAGTATCTCAAAATAGATTTCCATTTGCTTTTATTGTTGTATTAATAATGGCAATGTTTTTTCAGCTCGATCAAGCAATAATAACAATTGTTGCAGTTTCCTTACTAATTAATAATTTTAATAAATCTTGGATTTGGATTATTATTGCTGCTATTACGGCTTCTATAGGTATGTATATTAAGGCAAATATTGGAATTATTAGTTACACTATTATTGCGTCTCAACTTTTATACGATTTAGTTTATTTAAAAAATTACAAGCAATTTTTTATTAATGTGTTAATTATTTTAATTGCAATATTAATTCCCGGGATTATTATTTTTCATTCAATTTCGGCAACTTTTATATATTTTATTAATGTATTAAAATTGACTTTTTCATATTCTGGAACACAATCACTTTTTCCCGAAAACAACTTTTTTGTATTAATTCCTGCTATATTGTTATTTTTTATTTTTCCGTTTTTAGTAAAAGATAAAAATGTTAGAAAGGCTTATGCAATTTTATTTTTATCTTTTTTTATTAATTGGAAGTATGCAATTTCAAGAGAAGATTTACCTCATTATTCGTCTCTTTATACTTTTATAGTTTTGGGTTTTGGCATTTTTATTATTTATGCCGAAAAAGTAAGATTTCGTCAGATAATATTACCACTAATTATTTTTTCGCTATTTTATTTGAACATGACATTTTTTCCATATTTTAGTGGAAGAAACATTGAATACAGTAGAATTAGCAGAATTAATGATTGTTTTTTTAATTTATCTTCATTTGAAGAATTTTCTTTAGCAGAATCAAAAAGTTATTCGGCAGTAAATATTTTAGAGTCTTCAATTTTAAAAGAAATTTCTAATAGTACGGTTGATGTTTACCCCTGGAATTTAGCTTATATATCTGAAAATAATCTAAATTGGAAACAAGGACGACAACTTCTCTACCTAGCTTATTCTTCATCAATTGATAATGAAACTGCTGCTGACTTTTCCATAAAAAATGGTCCAGATTATTTAATTTTTCACAGCTTTAATAATCGTTATAATGGAACTTTAGGTTCATTAGATAATAGATATATGCTAAATGATGAGCCAAATACAATTTTAGCAATTCTTAATAATTATTTATTTGTAAGGGAAATTCCGAATGGGGCAATTTTGTATAAAAAACTTGAAAATTCAAGATTTAATGAGAATGTTGTTATAAAGAAAGAAAATGTTAATTGGAGCGAATGGATAACAATACCCAAAATAACAGATGGAATTCTGAGAGCTAAAACACATTTCGACAATAATATTTTGCAATCTGTTAAATCATTTCTTTATAAGGGCCAGCAGTTTTATATAGAATATAAACTTTTTAATGGAAAAATATTCAAATATTCATTTAATCCTCAAACTGCAATAAATGGATTATGGATTAATCCATATTTTAATGATTATTTAAAAACTGTATATGCAAATCAGGTTCAAGCTATTCGGTTTTCGTGCGATAATGAAAATGGAGTTTCAACTCAAATTAATTTGGAGTGGGAAGAAATAAGTTTTACGTATGATATTGCTAATAAAAGTATAGTTGAAAGTACACCGTTTTATAAAACTGCAAAATTATTCGGATTGCAGGAAAATAAACAGAGTGCAATAATGGTTAATGTTAATGATTTTGAGAATACCGATTCTTTATGGTCTTATGCTGAGATTTCTAATAAAGCATATACAGGTAAAAGTTCAGGCAAGATAGTTAAACAAGGTTATTCGTCAACATTTTCTGTAAATTCCACAGAATTTGCTAATGATTCTGTGAGTAAAATTTTGATTAATGTTACTGTATTTTCAAATTTACCTAAAAAGGCTAAAGGCAGTCTTGTAATTACCTATAACGACGATTCGTTAAAGACAAATGATTTGTATTCATATGTTGAATTGCCAAATGTTAGCAAAGTATTTAATGATAATTGGGGATATAGTCAACTTTCTTTAGAAATTACAATACCTGCAAACAGTAAAGGAAAAATAAATACTTATGTATGGAATTTTGGGAATGAAGATTTTGTAATTGACGATTATGAGGTAAGTATTTTTAAGATTCAGTAAACCGAATAATACCATTTATCCGCCGCTGCGGATTATAAAATAGCCCAATTTTTTTATTAATCTCCCTTACCCTCTTCAAAAAAGAGGGACAATATGTTGGACTATTTTATCCGCCGAGGCTGATTATAGTTTTTATAATCACAAAAAGTTAACTTCAGTTTCTAGTTTTATTCCAAATTTATCAAAAACCGATTTTTTAATATTTTCTGATAGATTTATTATCTCAATTCCTTTAGCATTTCCATAATTTACAAGAACAAGTGCTTGTTTTTTGTGAACTCCTACATTGCCTATTTGCTTGCCTTTCCATCCGCATTGTTCAATTAACCACCCTGCAGCTAGTTTTACTTCCGTTTCAGAAAATTTGTACACTGGTGCATTCGCAAATATTTTTATAATTTCTTCGGCTTTTTTAATTTTTACAATTGGATTTTTAAAAAAACTACCTGCGTTACCCATTTCTTTTGGGTCGGGAAGTTTAGAAGTTCTTATAAATATTACTGATTCTCTTATTGATTTTAAACTTACCTCATTGTGCTTTTTTAATTCTTCGCTTAAAGCTCCGTAACTTGTATTGAAATTATGATTTGTGTTTGTAAGTTTATAAGTAGTAGAAATAATTAACCAATTGTTTTTAAAATCAGTTTTAAAAATACTTGTTCTATATCCGAATTTGCATTCGTTATTTGTTAATGTTATTTTTTCTCCTGTTTCAATATTGTAAAGCTCTACAGATTCCATGCAATCTTTAATTTCTACACCAAATGCACCAATATTCTGAACAGGTGCGGCTCCGCAATTTCCGGGAATTAATGAAAGATTTTCAATGCCACTTAAATTATTTGTTACGCAGAAATTAACAAAGTCGTCCCAAACTTCACCGGCAAAAACTTTTACAAGGGAAGAGTCTTTATTTTCTTCAATTATTACAATTCCTTTAAAATTCGGGTGGATAATGGTTCCGGCAAAATCTTTTGTAAATAAAATATTCGAACCACCTCCAAGAATATAATATGGTTCTGATTTTAATATTTCTGTTTTATGAAAATTTGTTAGATCATTTATATCAGAAATTTCAATAAAAGTCTTTGCAATAGCTTCTATCCCAAAACTGTTTAGTGACTTAAGCGATATGTTATTATTTATTTCCATATAAATTACCGACAAAGTTAAATTTTTCTTATTATTAAGCGTTTAATACATGCTCGAATATTATTTTTATTTTTACAGAAAAATATACTAATTGAAAAGGATTATAGTTTCGGTTACTAATGATTTGGTTTCAGATAATCGTGTACACAAAGTATGCACTAGTCTTGAATCAATGGGAAATAAAGTATTGCTGATTGGCAGAAAATTTTCTAATTCACATTCTGTAAACCGAGATTATAAAATAAAAAGGTTCTCATTATTGTTTAATAAGGGTCCATTATTTTATGCTGAATACAATTTTAGATTATTTTTTCTGCTATTATTTTCAAGAGCCGATATTTACCTGGCAAATGACCTCGATACTTTGTATGCTAATTATTTGGCATCTAAAATTAGGGGCAAAGTATTAGTTTACGATAGCCATGAGTATTTTACCGAAGTTCCGGAACTTATTGGAAGAAACTTTGTAAGAAACTTCTGGCTTAGAATTGAAAAAAGAATTATTCCAAAATTAAAATATGCTTATACTGTTTGTCAATCTTTATCTGATGAATATTATAAAAAATATAATGTTAAATTTTCTGTATTAAGAAATGTTCCTTTTAAACTCGATAAAACAATATGTACAAATAAAAAAATATTTCCTGTTGATAAAAAGATAATTATTTATCAAGGTGCATTAAATATTGGACGAGGAATAGAGTCTGTTATTAAGTCAATCAAATTTCTTGAAAATGTAAATTTTGTTATAATAGGTGATGGCGATATTCGAGAACAGTTGAAAGATCTTGTTATGAGTGAAAATGTAAGCGAGCAAGTTTTTTTTACAGGTAAAATTCCATTAGAGGAACTTACAGAATATACAGTTTCTGCTCATTTAGGAATTTCATTGGAAGAAAATATGGGTTTAAATTATTTTTATTCGCTTCCAAATAAAATATTTGATTACATACAAGCAGGGATTCCAGTTTTGGCATCAGATTTCCCTGAAATGAAAAGAATAATTGAAAGCTATAATGTTGGTGTTTGTACTTTGGAAAGAGATCCTAAGAAACTTGCAGAAATAATAAAATCAATGCTTTTTGATGAATCTGTAAGAGATATATGGAAAAAAAATACTATAAAAGCTGCTGCCGAACTTTGTTGGGAAAATGAAGAAAAAGTATTTAAAGATATTATTAAAAATATTTCCTGATTTTATTTTTTACAATCACCACATGTACCATATATATACAGAGAATGAAAAATTGGTTCAAAGTCGGTGTTTTGCTGAACCGATTTAATTATTTCATGTAATCTCGGATCGCAGAATTCTGTTACTTTTGAGCACTTAATGCAAATTAAATGATCATGTTGACGGCATGCATAAGATTTCTCAAACTGAGCTATGTTTTTTCCGAATTGATGCTTAATGACTAAGTTAGAGTCCAAAAGTAGCTCAATAGTATTATAAAGAGTAGCACGACTAACACGATAATTTTTATTTTTCATAAAAATATATAGCGTCTCTATATCAAAATGCCCGGTTTGTGAATATATTTCATCTAAAATAGCATAGCGTTCAGGAGTTTTACGATGACCTTTTTTCTCAAGATATGTTGTAAATAGCTGAACAACTGTAGATTTTATGCTTTTTGTATTAGTCATTTCGTTAGTGATTTATAAATGCTAAATTAATTATTATTTTTTATTTATACAAATTCTAAATATAAATAGTGTTTCGTTAATTATTGTAATTATCATATAATGTGTTCTATATGAATAAAAATAAAAAAAAGTATAATAGGTTAATTTCTTTTTAAAACTTAATTTATTCAATAAATTAAAAATATGTAGGTTTAACGTTTGTTTAAATATTTTTAATATGTCTGATAATCTTAAAATTGGAGTAATAGGAGAGGGCAGTTGGGCGACTGCAATTATTAAAATTCTTCAGCAAAACCTTAAAAATTTCTTTTGGGTTGTTCGCGAAGAAGAAATGGCGGCACAAATTAAAGAAACCGGACATAATCCGTTATATCTTAGCGATGTCGAAATACATAAAGATGTAGTTTCCATTGTGCCTACTGTTAAAGAATTAATAGAGAAGTCTGATATAATTTTAATGATACTCCCGGCTGCATTTATAGAGTCGAGTTTAGAAGGAGTTTCTGTTGCTGATTTTAAAAATAAATATATTTTTTCTGCCACAAAAGGTATGATTCCTTCATGTCATAAAACAGTGTGTACATATTTTAATGAAAACTTTCATGTCCCATTTGATCATTTAGGGTTTATTTCTGGTCCGTCGCATGCTGAAGAAGTTGCATTAGAAAGATTAACATTTTTAACTGTACTTTCTTCTAATTCTGAAATGGCCCAAAATATAGGCAATATGCTTAATTGTCGTTTTATCAAAACTATTATTTCAGACGATGTTATAGGGGCAGAATATGTTACTGTTTTGAAAAATGTTATGGCAATTGCTACAGGTGTTTGCCATGGTTTAGGTTATGGTGATAATTATATTTCGGTATTGGTTTCAAATGCAATTCGCGAAATAGAACATTTTTTAACTATTGTAGCTCCATCAAATAGAAAACTTCTGAATTATGTTTATCTTGGTGATCTTATTGTAACAAGCTATTCGCAATTTAGCAGAAACAGAACCTTTGGTGCTATGTTAGGAAAAGGCTATACTGTTAAATCTGCTCAATTAGAAATGAGTATGATTGCAGAAGGTTATTATGCTGCAAATAGTATAAATGAAATTTGTGTTGAAAAGAATATCGAAATGCCTATTGTTCAGGCATTGTATAGGATATTATACGAAAAATATTCCCCGTCTGTAGAAATGAAACTATTAACCGATAAACTCAAATAAATGGAACCGATAATTTTAAGTGTTGACCAGGTTTTTGCAACTGCACCCGAAAATGAAATTCTAAGTCTAAAAGAAGATGTAAAAAAACACATCAATGCACTTTACCAGAAAACCGGAAAAGGTAATGATTATCTTGGATGGGTCGATTTACCAACAAGAACATCTGATCATTTGTTAAAAGAAATTCAGGATGCCGCTAATGCGTTAAGAGAAAAAATTGAAGTGTTAGTTGTTATCGGTATAGGCGGTTCTTATTTAGGTGCTAAATCTGTGATAGATATTTTATCGCATAATTTTAATGCTTTACTTCCTGATAGAAAAAAGCCAATTATTCTTTATGCAGGACAAAATATTGGTGAAGATTATTTGTTCGAACTTCTTGAGGTTCTTGAAAATTATGACTATGGGATAACAATAATCTCAAAATCTGGAACTACTACAGAACCTGCAATTGCTTTCAGGTTGTTACGTCATCATCTGGAAACAAAATACGGAAAAGATGAAGCTAAGAAAAGAATTGTTGCCATTACCGATGAGAAAAAAGGAGCATTAATTGATTTGGCAAAAAAGGAAGGTTATAAGACTTTTGTTATTCCTGATGATGTAGGTGGTAGGTATTCTGTTTTAACTCCGGTTGGTTTATTTCCAATTGCTGTTGCTGGTGGTGATATTTTTGCAATAATGAAAGGTGCAAAACACATGATGGAACTTACAAATGCTAAAGTTCCTTTTGAAGAAAATCCTGCTGCATTATATGCAGCGGCTCGCTATTGTCTTTCTACTAAAGGAAAGCATATTGAAATAATGGTGAATTTTACTCCACGTATGCATAATTTTGCAGAATGGTGGAAACAACTTTATGGCGAAAGTGAAGGTAAACAAGGAAAGGGAATTTTTCCTGCAAGTGTTGATTTTACTACAGATTTGCATTCCATGGGACAATATATTCAGGATGGACAAAGAAATCTTTTCGAAACAGTATTGTCAGTTTCTGAACCAAGAAACAGTTTAGCAATTCCTCATGAAAATGATGATTCTGATGGCTTAAATTTTATCAGCTATAAACCTTTGAGTTATGTTAATAAAATGGCCCAGTTGGGCACTTTGTTAGCTCATGTTGATGGTGGTGTTCCAAATATTCTTATCGAAATTCCTAAATTAAATGAGAATTACATCGGACAACTTATTTATATGTTTGAAATGGCATGCGGAATAAGTGGATATTTGCTTGATGTTAATCCTTTTGATCAGCCCGGAGTTGAGGAATACAAGCGTAATATGTTTGCATTGTTAGGCAAGCCCGGTTGTGAAGAAGAATCAGAAAAGATAAGGAACAGAATTGATAAAATGTTTAAATAGTTTTTTGCGCAACCTTTCTTTCTCATTGTTTCGTGTCTTCCGCCGCGGCGGACGAAACAAAATTTTATATAGTAAATTATAGGTTCGTGAGACACGAACCTAGGAAAAAGTTATATGATTAAGAACCCGCAAACAAAAGGTTATTTATTTGCATTGGCGGCCGCATTTACTGCAACAAACACATATTTTGCAAGTAAGCATATTTTAAATTTTGTTACAGTTTTTCAGTTTGGAATATTATGGTATGGGTTCGGGCTTTTTTATAATTCGGTTTATTTAACCGTTACAGGAAAAGTAAGAGAAACCTTTACGTTTTCTTTTAAGGCTTTTTTAATGCTTCTGGTTTTTGCCGTTTTAGAAGTTATTTCAACTACGTGTTTCTTTACAGCGATTAAATTGGTTGATAATCCTGCTATCGTTTCTTTTTTAGTGAATTTATCGCCAGCTTTGGTCACGTTGTTAGGGATGTTATTGCTTAAAGAAAAATTTAGTTTAAGAGAGGGGTTAGGAATAATACTCGCAATAACCGGAGCTTTTCTAATTAGTTTTAAATGGAGTTTAAATATTCATTCTCTTTTTGTTACTGGTAGTGAACTTGTTTTAATATCTGTATTATGTTTGTCGTTAAATGTTATTATAGCTAAAAAATATATTAGTGAACTAAAGCCTCAATTGCTTGCTATTACAAGGGTTATTGGTTTGTTTACATTTTCATTAATTGCTATATCATTTTCAAAAGATACTTTTAGTTTTCCAAAGGAGGCTGTTGTTTTTGCAATGTATGGTGCTTTGGTTGGTCCTTTTTTTGGTGCCTATGCGCAATATTTTGCATTAAAATATATTCCAGCTTCAAAAGCAATGATTATTCAATCATCAAAAAGCTTTTTAATATTATTTATGGCATTTTTTGTTTTAGGTCTATGGCCTTTGTGGATTCAAGTTGTTGGCGGTGTGTTAACTATTACCGGAATAATTTTGGTAACGGTTAAGTTGAAAAAATGAAACTGTAAAATACTCTTATTTCTTATCCAGGCTATAATAAACCGAAAATACATTTGAGTAAAGAGCAATTGATTGGTCGCCAATATCAGTTAACGCGTAGTCTAAACCAAATCGTTTATAGCGAATTCCAATTCCAATATTTGGCTGGAATGTAGTTTCTTCTTTTCCGTCAATATTTGGTACTTTTTGAATATTTCCAACTCCCATTCTTAAGTAAACTAATTTATTATAAGAAAACTCAAACCCAATGTGAGGATCAATGCTTATAGGATCAGATTTAATTAGTACATCACGTTTTCCATCAAAAGTCAAATCGCTATTAAATTCTGCTAAGCCATCAAATTTCTTGTAAATATGAAAACGATATGCTGCACCAAGCATTAGTTTAGGCATAGTAATCTCCAATCCGTTTTTTGGAATCTCATTACCTGTTTTTATAAATGCTTCTTCAAATGTTGAGGTATTAAATTTCCATGCATTAAAAGTTGTGGTAATATCTCTTGCCATTGCTCCAAATGTCCATTTACCTTTATCGTATTGTGCACTTGCATCAATGCCAAAACCCCATGCAGAGGCAAATTTGCCAGCAACTCTTCTTATAATTTTTGCATTTGCTCCGTAACGTAATCCGGGAATAGTTGACTTACGTGCATAGCTGAACATAAAAGCATAATCGGCTATAGAAAAACTCGAAATTTTATCGTAATTAATATTACCATTATTATCAACTAAATCTAAAGTATTTGGAATATCGTCAACACCAAAGCGAATAAGTGTAAATCCAATTGCAGAAGAATCTGAATTTTTTATTGCAACAGCACCATAATCAAGTTTTGCAATTCCGGCAAAATATTCAGCATGCATTAATCCCATATTAAGATTATGCTCAAGATTTAAAAGTCCTGAAGGATTCCAATAACCTGCTGTAACATCATTAACTGAGGCTACTGATGAATTTGCCATAGCTAAAGAACGAGCTCCCACGCCAACAGATAAAAATTCGTTACTATATTTTGGTGCCTGTGCAAAACTGCTTGAGACAAAAATAAGTAACGATATGATAATCAGGATATTCTTTGGCATAAGTTGATGTTTTCTTATTAATGTAAAAATAATAATTTTAAGCTATTGTAAAAGCATTGTAAATTAACTTATTTTTGTTCGGATTATTGCATGTTTGTACTAAAAATTAAAACAAAGCAAAAACTCTGACTTGTTTTTAAAATAAATATTTTCTAAAAAATGAATCCAATAAAGCATATTCCAAATTTTATTACCTCTCTTAATGTATTGGCTGGTTGTCTTTCTATTGTTGCTTCGGTTGAAGGCTTTCCTGTTTTAGCCTCTTTATTGATTTTAATTGCAGCTGTTTTTGATTTTTTTGATGGCTTTTTTGCACGCCTTTTAAAAGCTTATTCTGACATTGGTAAAGAACTGGATTCTTTGGCCGATGTAATTAGTTTTGGTGTAGCTCCTGCTTTTATAGTTTTTAGTCTTTTAAAATCAGTGCTTTGTATTAATGATATTACATTTGAAACAATTACAATTACAGAAATATTATTGTTATCATCACCTTTTTTATTAGTAGTTTTTTCCGCTTTAAGGCTTGCAAAATTTAATGTTGATACCCGTCAGACTTCATCTTTTATTGGATTGCCAACGCCTGCAAACGCAATTTTAATAGCTTCTTTGCCTTTGATTATGGCTTACACTGGAAGTATGAAATATTTTTTTATTTTTTTAAATCTAAAATTTTTATTGCCATTAATTTTTATTCAATGTTTTCTTTTGGTTAGCCCGATACCAATGTTTGCGCTTAAATTTAAAAATTTAGCTTTAAAGGAAAATTTAATAAGGTATATTTTTTTAATTCTAGTGATTGTATTAATAATTGCATTTAAAATAGTTGCAATGCCACTGGTAATTGTACTTTATGTTATTTTAAGTATAATTAATGCAATAGTTTGTAAATTCTTCTGCAAAAAACATTAATTGGTTTTTTTTACTTTTCTCTTAGGGATGCCTATGATCTGTCACTTTTTACTTTTCCCGAAAGGATTCTTGTGGAAAAGTACTTTAGACATTTTAGTCACTTTAGACACTTTTTTTCTATATTTACAAAAAATCCTTATATGTCGAAAAAACTTTTTCTTCTCGATGCTTATGCTCTTATTTTTAGGTCGTATTATGCTTTTATTAAAAATCCGCGAATTACCTCAAAAGGTTTAAATACTTCTGCAATTTTCGGATTTTTAAATTCCTTGATCGAAATAATTCAAAAAGAAAAACCTTCACATATTGCAGTTGCTTTTGATTCTGGAGCAAAAACATTTCGCCATGATAAATTCCCTGCTTATAAAGCAAATCGCGATGCCACACCTGAGGACATTAAATTATCTATTCCTTATATTAAGAACTTATTAGATGCATTAAATATTCCTATTTACGAAGTTCCAGGTTTTGAAGCTGATGACGTTATTGGAACCCTTGCAAAACAAGCTTCAGAGCAAGAATTTGTAACTTATATGATGACTCCCGACAAAGATTTTTGTCAGTTGGTTTCGCCAAATGTTTTTATGTATAAACCCAGTCGTTCTGGTAATGGCGTTGAAATATGGGGAATTGATGAGGTTAAAAAGAATTTTGAAGTTGATTATCCAAGTCAGGTAATAGATATATTAGGACTTTGGGGAGATGCGTCAGACAATATCCCCGGAGCACCTGGAATTGGCGAGAAAACGGCCAAAAAACTTATTAAAGAATATGGAAGTATTGAAGCTATTTTGCACAATGTGAGCAAACTTCAAGGGAAAGTTAAGGAAACGCTACAAACTCACGTCGAACAAGTATTATTGTCAAAAGAACTTGCAACAATATGTACTGAAGTTCCGATAAAAGTTCATGATGAAGAAATGAAATATAGTGAACCTGATATTCCTAAACTTACTGCTTTGCTTGATGAACTTGAATTTAACAATATTGCAGCAAGAATTTTAAGAATGCGACCAGGTTCCAGTGAGATTGTTTATGAAGCACCTGTTAGAATTCAAAACAAAATGCAACCTTCGCTTTGGGATTTGCCTGTTCCAGATCAGATTCCACAAAAAGACTATAAAACTATTAAAGATATTGATCATAATTATCTTTTAGTAAATACAAATGAAAAAATTGATGAATTAATTTTAATGCTCGAAAAATCTGAATCATTTTGTTTTGATACCGAAACAACAGGTTTAGACCCATTGCAAAGTGATTTAGTAGGTATCGCTTTTTCTGTAAAAACTCACGAGGCTTACTATGTTCCTTTTTCACATAATCGCGAAGAAGCTACATTACGATTAGAAAAATTCAGAAATATTTTAGAGAATGTTAGAATTGAAAAAATTGGTCAGAACATTAAGTACGATATTCTGGTTTTAAGTACTTATAATATTGTTGTAAAGGGTAAATTGTTTGATACTATGATTGCGCATTACCTTATGCAGCCTGATTTACGGCATAATATGGATTTTCTTGCAAGAACATATTTAAATTACTTGCCTGTTCCAATTGAAGATTTGATTGGGAAAAAGGGAGTAAGTCAGTTAAACATGGGTTTGGTTGATGTCGAAAAAATTAAAGAATATTCAGGTGAAGATGCAGATGTAACATTACAACTTAAAGAAATATTTGAACCTAAATTAAAAGAATTAGGTTTGTCAACTTTATTTACTGATATGGAAATGCCGTTAATTCATGTGCTTGCTGCACTTGAAAAAACCGGTGTTAAAGTTGATGAAAAAGTACTTAAAGATTATTCGGTAATTTTAAAAGGTGAATTGCAGAAATTCGAAAGTGAAATTTATACTTTAGCCGGTTCTGTTTTTAATATTAATTCTCCAAAACAACTTGGCGAAGTGCTTTTCGATAAAATGAAAATATCATCGGAGGCAAAGTTAACAAAGACAAAACAATATGCAACTGGTGAAGAAGAGTTAGTAAAATATGCAGGCAAACATGAAATTATTAACAAAATACTCGAATATCGTTCTGTTCAGAAATTATTAAGCACTTATGTCGAGGCATTACCATTATTAATTAATCACCGAACACGTCGTTTACATACTTCATTTAATCAGGCTGTGACTGCAACCGGAAGGTTAAGTTCTAATAATCCTAATTTGCAAAATATTCCAATTAAAGAAATTAGAGGAAGAGAAATTCGTAAAGCATTTATTCCGGGACAAAAAGATTTTGTTTTTCTTTCTGCCGATTATTCGCAAATTGAGTTGAGGTTGATGGCGCATCTAAGTCAGGATGCTGCAATGATGGAAGCTTTTGTGCAAAATGAAGATATTCACACAGCAACAGCTGCGAAAATTTATAAAATTTCAAATGCTGAGGTAACACGCGAACAACGTTCACGTGCAAAGACTGCAAACTTTGGAATTATTTATGGTATTTCTGCATTCGGACTTTCGCAACGTTTAAATATTTCACGTACTGATGCAAAACAATTGATTGATCAGTATTTTGAGACATACCCACGCGTAAAAGCATACATGGAGGAATGTATTTCTTTAGCCAGAACAAATGGTTACGTTGAAACATTGTATGGTCGACGCAGAATGTTATCTGATATAAATTCTAAAAATGGAATGGAGCGTGGAATGGCAGAACGTAATGCTATAAATGCACCAATACAAGGCTCTGCTGCAGATATTATTAAAATTGCAATGATAAAGGTTTATAAAGCATTCCAAGAAAAACAACTTTGTTCAAGAATGTTGTTACAAGTTCATGATGAGTTGGATTTTGAAGTTGCACCAAATGAAATTGACGTTGTTAAAACAATAGTTAAATACGAAATGGAAAATGCAATTAACCTGTCAGTTCCTTTACTTGTTGAGATTGGCACTGGGGTTAACTGGATGGATGCACATTAAATTCTTCCTCGAACCTCACACAATTTGTCATGCTGTTCGCCGCGGCGAATTGATTCAGCATCTTCATAAATAGATGGCGGATCAAGTCCGCCATGACGATAAGGTATCCTTCTTTGTAATTTGTTAAAATAAAATAGCCATACAAAAATGTATGGCTATTATTATATATAAAGTAATTTAGGTTATTGCAATGGTGTAACAATTTCTAAAAGTTCTGGTAAGTCCATTCCAATTGATTTTAAACGTTCAATTGTAGGAATTCCGTTTGGTGTCCATCCGCGGCGGAAATAAACAGCATCTAAAAGTTGTTCATATTGATCTTCACGGAATTTTCTTGTAATAGCTACTTTTTCTTTAGTGGATTTTCCTGTAGGATCAATACTGATTTTTTCTTTCATTTGTTTATCATAGCGTTCAGCTCTTGATTCGTATTCTTCTTCTGTTACAGGTCCAGCCGCGCGGTATGGTTGTGCGTCATGCTTACGTAAGCCGTATCCTCTACGAATATTAAAAATTCTCTGGAATTGGTAAACTCTTTCAGATTGAACTATAATAGAATCTTTATCAACTTCAATACCTGTTACAGCTTTGAATATTGTTACATAATTATCAACATGCTCAGGAACTTTTGCTGGTTCCTTTTGTTCATGGTTATTTGCAGGCTCAACATCGTTCCAAGGAAGTTTGCATAATCCATTTAATCCAAACCATGTACGGAACATAGGGAAATAATATAATGCTTCAGCTTTCTTCTCGAATGTTGGAATCTGGTTATTTACCATATCCATGAATATAAGCCATGCTTCATCGTGTTGAGGTCCTTTGTTTGTCATTGCATAACCACCTTGTTGAGCTAAAGATTCTTTAGAAACATATTGTGAATATTCAAGACCTTTATTTTCCATTGCAATATCAAAAAGGAATTGAGGATCGCCCCAGCCTTTTTCGATAAAGTAATTTTTCATCCAGCGAACACCCATACCAGCTATTTTGCCAAAACCTTCGCCTCTTGAGCATTGGTGTAATAATTCCATTGCTCCGTCTGAGTTTCCGAAGTTTAATTTTAATCCACCTGTGCGTTCGTCATTAAGAATTCCATTTTCGTAGCATTCCATAACAAAACCCAGAATTGTTCCCCAGCTGATTGTGCAAATTCCGTATGTATCGCAATAAAAATTAGCTTCGATAGTAAAGTCAGGATCAAAAATTCCAGCACAAGAACCTAATGATGCTGCGGTTTCATATTCTGGTCCGTCAACAATTACTAAATCATCTTTGTATGGTCCTGTGCGTAGTTTATAGTTATCTACACCTTTTGCGCAAGACATATTACAACCAATCCAACAACCGTCAGGTACATTTTGGGTAAAACGAGCTTTATAAACATCTGCATGAACATTTATTGCATCTTTATGACTTCCGTATTTAAAGTTATTTGTTGGGAACAAATCGTAGTCATTCATAATATGAGTAAGATGTGCTGTTCCGATTTTACGCATTTGGCATTGTGAATCGTCAAGCTCACGCATCTCCTTATTGAAGATTTTACCACGTTCCATGATAGGAGCAAGGTCAACAACATTATTTAAATTACCTGTAACACCAGCAACTTTACAAACTATAGCTTTAATTCTTTTATCTCTGAAAACTGTACCAATACCACCACGACCAGCTTGTTTCAATCTTACTTTTTTACGTTTCATATCAAAAAACGTAAAGTTTAGCATTCCAATAAGCGAATGATCGGCTGCGGTACCTGCCGAAACAACAGCAACATTTTTCATGTCTCTTTCGTCATTGGCGTACATTTCGTGTAGCTGTTCGCCTAAAACATGACTATCAATTGCTTCTAGTGGTGCATCTAATACTTCTACAATCCCATTTACTGCATCAATAAAAATAATAACATCACGATCTGCTTTACCCTGAATTTCCATTGAATCGAATCCGGCAATTTTTAGAAATGGCCCAAAATATCCGCCAACATTGCTATCAATTGGAATATCAGTTTGTGGAGAAATACAAACAACCAAAGATTTTCCTGTTCCGGAATATTGTGTAACTCCACAAATAGGACCAGTATTTATAATGATTTCGTTTTCAGGATCATTCCATTTTGTGTCTGGTTTTGTTGCATCCCATAATAATTTAAGACCATAACCTCTACCGCCAGTAAATTTATCTTTCATTTCCTGAGGAACGTCTTTTATTTTAATATCATTGTTTGATAAATTCAAATATAAAATTTTGTCAGCATAACCTTTTTGAACTGGTGTGACTGTATACTTGAACTCTTTCAGCAGTTTATGCGATGCTTTTAATTCTTGAATGTTCATTTTAAAAAGTATTTATTTTTTTACAAATATAACTTTTTGACTCAATCAAACAATATGATTTCTATCAATATGCAGTAGTTTACATAACGGTTTATAATGTTTTTGATTTTGCGATATTTATTA
Organism: uncultured Bacteroidota bacterium; assembly: GCA_903837285.1. Taxonomy (GTDB): domain Bacteria; phylum Bacteroidota; class Bacteroidia; order Bacteroidales; family GWA2-32-17; genus GWA2-32-17. The sequence continues at coordinate 23,708 of CAILUD010000039.1, forward strand.
TAGTGATGTTTTTTATATTTGCTAATGAGTATTTAGTTTTTTTATTTCTGAGATTAACTGCGGTGAATACTCAAAATGAAAAAATTATAGCTTTTTGAATAAAATATTTAAAGTAAAGATGGAGTTAAGCGGAAGAGAAAAACTGGATTTTGTAGGTGATATTCATGCCAACAGTAGAAAATTATTGATATTATTAGAAAAATTAGGATATAAAAATACTGAAGCAGGTTGGGTGCATCCAGATAATCGTCAACTTGTGGTACTTGGAGATTTTATTAATGTTGGCTCAGATAATCATCAGACTTTAGAAATTCTTTATAAAATGTGGATGAATAAATCTGCATATATTATTTTAGGCAATCATGAATATTTTTTAGCCTGGTATTTTTTTAAACATGGAAGTAGTGCTTTTACATCACCAAAATCTCCATTATTTCCAGATTATGAGACTTTACTTTCAGAATTTTCAAAAAACATAGATGAATTATGTGTTTACGCTGAATGGTTAATGTGTTTACCTCTATATATTAAAAATGTAAAATTCAGAGCTGTTCATGCTTGTTGGTCTGAAGAGAACATAGAACAACTTTCAAAATATAAAAATTTAAACGAATTATTTTTATCTTTTAATGGTGAAAAACCTAAAAAGGAAAAGAAATTAAAACGTGCAATTAATGAAACTGTTGAAGGCAAAAAGATGTCGTTATATATTAATGGTAAAATTGAAAAACCAGTTAAGTTAAGAGTGAAATGGTGGCAAAGTATTTATAATAAACCTTTAACTCAAAGTATTTTGACTAATAAACCAGTAAAATACCCTGATGTAACTATTACACCCGAAATATTTCCTGATTTTAATCCTTATGAAGAAACGGAAAGACCTATATTTTTTGGTCATTACTGGTTTCAGTCATTACCATATTTACTAAGAAATAATGCATGTTGTTTGGATTTTGGAGCAGCAAAGGGAGGGTATTTGTCTGCATATAGATGGGATGGCGAAATGCAGTTAGATGCAGGCAAGATAGTATATGTTTGATTCTAAAATAAAAAGTAAAAAAGAAAATATTTCTATTTTCTGGTTTAGGAGAGATTTGCGTTTATTTGATAATAACGGTTTATTTCATGCTTTAACAAGTGGTTTAAAAGTTTTGCCCGTCTTTATCTTTGATAAAAATATATTAGAAAAATTATCAGACAAAAATGATGCAAGGGTTAGTTTTATTCATAGTCAGATTGAATTGTTAAATCATGAACTTAAAAAATATAATTCTACAATTATAACAATATATAATAATCCTGTTGCTGCATTTAATTATATTATTAATAATTATTGTGTTAAAAAAGTTTATACAAATAACGATTATGAACCTTATGCAATAAAGCGAGATTCTGAGGTATCTGCTTTTTTAAGTGCACAGGGTATTGATTTTATTACTTTTAAAGATCATGTGATATTTGAGAAAGGTGATATTCTAAAGTCAGATGGCAAGCCCTATACAATATTTACCCCATACATGAAGCAATGGAAACTTAAGTTTACTGAAAATTGTTGTAACACCATTCAAACTGAAAAATATTTTAATAATTTCTTTCTCTCTGAAAATATAGCTCCAATATCTTTAATAGAATTAGGTTTTGTAAAATCTAAACTTGAAATTATTGCTTGTAAGGTAGATGAAGAAATTGTGAGAAATTATGAATCTACTCGAAATTTTCCTGAATATAATACTACAAAGCTTGGCCTTCATCTTAGGTTTGGCACAGTTAGTATCAGGGAATTGATAAAAAAAGCTTTTGAGTTAAGCAATGTTTGGTTAAATGAAATAATATGGCGTGAGTTTTTTCAGATGATTATGTTTCATTTTCCATATTCTGCAAAGAATTCTTTTAAACCTGCCTATGATAGAATTAAATGGCGAAACAACGAGCAAGAATTTGAATTATGGTGCAATGGAAAAACTGGTTATGCATTGGTTGACGCAGGAATGCGTGAGTTAAATAAAACCGGATTTATGCATAATCGTATAAGAATGGTAGTGGCAAGTTTTTTATGCAAAAATTTATTAATCGATTGGCGTTGGGGTGAAGCATATTTTGCTGAAAAACTTCTGGATTTCGATTTAGCTTCAAATGTTGGAAACTGGCAATGGGCAGCTGGTTCGGGATGCGATGCAGCACCATATTTTAGAATATTTAGTCCAACACTTCAGGCTGGTAAATTCGATAAAAATCAAAAATATATTAAAAAATGGATTCCGGAATTTGGCACAAATACATATTCAAAACCAATTATTGATTCTAAAATAACTGCAAAAAATACAATTGAAGTTTATAAAAAGGCCTTGAATAGTTAATGCTCAAGCTCAACAGTTCCTTCAGTTTTGTTAACTTCTGATTTATGTAGGTAACCTGTTTTATCGTATTCCATATAAAAATCCCAACGTCTCATACTTAACCCATATCCAATCATTTCATCTCTTATAAACTTACCGGCAGAATCGGTATAGCCTTGTAAGTTGTATGCAGACTTTTCTTTTTTTCCGGCTTTAACTATGACTTTTACTAATACACTATCTATAGGTTGTTGTGTTTGTTTGTCAACAACAGTTACAGAAAAGTATTTTGGTCCTTCGCAGGAGAACAACATAAATCCAAGAAAAAAAAATATAGAAAATATTATTGTTTTCATATTCCTGTTATCCTTTTAATCTCATTTAACTTGTTAAGTGCATCAACAGGAGTAAGATTATTTATGTCAAGATTTTTTATTTCGTCTCTAATTTGCTTTAGAACAGGATCATCAAGCTGGAAAAATGAAAGTTGTAATCCTTCTCTATGGTCGGCAATTTCGCTTACGGGTTTTGTTAGAGAATTTTTCTTGTGCGATTTTTCTAAATCTTTTAAAATTTCGGCACTTCTTTTTACCACCGATTTTGGCATACCAGCCATTTCTGCAACATGAATACCAAAGCTATGTTCGGTACCACCTGGCTGTAGTGTGCGCATAAAAATTACTTTGTTACCAATTTCTTTAACACTTACATGAAAATTTTTAATTCTTTTAAAAGAATTTGCCATTTCGTTAAGCTCATGGTAATGTGTTGCGAAAAGTGTTTTTGCTTTTGTTTGAGCATGCTCGTGAATATATTCAGAAATAGCCCATGCAATTGAAATCCCATCGTAAGTGCTGGTTCCACGACCAATTTCATCTAATAAAATAAGGCTTTTAGTAGAAATGTTATTTAAGATACTGGCGGTCTCAATCATTTCTACCATAAAAGTAGATTCTCCCTGCGAAATGTTATCAGATGCACCAACTCGGGTAAATATTTTATCAACAAGTCCTATGCTTGCATTAGCAGCAGGAACATAACTCCCAATCTGGGCAAGTAAAACAATGAGTGCAGTTTGTCTGAGCAGAGCTGATTTACCCGACATATTTGGTCCGGTAATAATCATTATTTGTTGGTTGTTAGAATCTAATAAAACATCATTAGCAATATATGGCTGATCAGGTGGAAGTTGTTTTTCGATAACAGGATGTCGACCAGCTTTAATATCGATAATATCAGAATTGTTGAGTACTGGTTTACAGTAATTATTTTCTGTAGCAAGTTTAGAAAATGATAATAAACAATCTAATCGTGCTATAAGTGATGCATTAAGTTGAAGTGTTTGAATAAATTCTGCAATTGCTGCAACTAGGTTATTAAAAAGTGTAGTTTCGAGATGAAGAATTTTTTCTTCTGCTCCGAATATTTTTTCTTCATATTCTTTTAATTCAGCAGTAATATATCTTTCTGCACTAACAAGAGTTTGCTTCCTAATCCAATCGGTAGGGACTTTATCTTTATGAGTATTTCTTACTTCAATATAATATCCGAATACGTTGTTGAAACTAATTTTAAGAGAGGGTATTTGTGTTCTTTCTGCTTCACGTTGTTGTAATTGAAATAAGTAATCTTTACCGTGATGAGCAATAGCCCTTAAATCATCTAATTCTTTAGAAACACCTTCGGAAATTACTCCACCCTTTGAAATTTGAACAGGTGGGTCTGGTTTTATTTCTTTTGATATTCTTTCAAGGATGGAGAGGCAAGGATTTAATTGTTCTGCAATATGTTTTAAGTTTGTTTCATTACTTTTGTTACAGGCTTCTTTAATAGGTATTATAACATTAAGTGCAATTTTTAGTTGAACAACTTCCCTTGGAGTAACCTTTGCTACTGCAACCTTTGAAACCAGTCTCTCAAGATCGCCAACTTGTTTAATGTAAGAAATTAATTCAGAGTTGGTCTCTTGATTATTTATTAAATATTCAGCAGAATTTTGACGATGATTTATTGCTTCTAAATCTTTTAAAGGAAATGCAATCCATCTACGAAGCATTCTCGTTCCCATTGGTGTTAAGGTGTGGTCGATAACATCTATAAGGGTTTTGGCGTTTTCGTTAGCCGATCTGAATAATTCGAGATTACGGACAGTAAATTTATCTAACCACACAAATTCTTCATGATCGATACGGGAAAGGCTTGTTATATGTTGAAGTTTATCATGTTGGGTGACATCAAGATATTGCATTATTGCACCAGCAGCAACAATACCTGCACTTAAATCGTGAACCCCAAATCCCTTTAACGAAGAAGTTCCGAAATGTTTCATCAGCCGTTCGGTTGCTGCATCTTTTTGAAACATCCATTCGTCGAGTTTATAAATATAAAATTTATTGCCAAAAAGCTCATTTATTTCATGATGCTTTGATCTTTCGTAAAGCACTTCTTTAGGTTGAAAGCTTTGTAAAAGTTTTTCGGCTTGCTCAATAGAGCCTTCTGATGCCATAAATTCACCAGTAGAAATATCAAGAAATGCAACACCTGCAATTTTTTTATCGATATGTATACAGGCCAGGAAATTATTCTCGCGATGAGTTAAAACATTATCGTGAGTTGTTACGCCTGGAGTTACCAGTTCTGTAACGCCTCTTTTTACAATGTTTTTTGTAAGTTTTGGGTCTTCAAGTTGATCGCAAATTGCAACTCTTTGTCCGGCTCTTACTAATTTTGGTAAATATGTATCTAATGCATGATAAGGAAAACCAGCTAATGGTGATTCGGAAGCATAGCCAGCATTGCGACTTGTTAATGTGATGCCTAAAATGCCAGATGCTTTTATTGCATCGTCGCCAAATGTTTCGTAAAAATCGCCAACTCTGAAAAGTAAAATAGCATCTGGGTATTTTGATTTGATGCTATTATATTGCTTCATCAAAGGTGTATTCTCGTTGGCGGCCATTTTAAATTATTGCTTTTTTTGAATTGTAAATATATAAAAAAGTGCCTAAAGTACTTAAAGTTTAAAGTGTCTAAAGTTGATATTTTTAAGTGTTTAATTTTAAGTACACTTTCGTGAAATTTTGCGTCTTTGTGTTTTAGTGGCAAATAAAAATTACATAATCTTAATCATTTCTTTTATTACATTTTCTGCACCTTCGGCAATTTGAACTATACTTGAATCTAACATATAGCAGGGATTTGTTACGATTTTATTTTTACTGTCAACCACTACTTCGCATTGCTTGGTTTGTATATGTGTTGAGCCCATTTTTGTTAAATTATTTATAGAGCTATTATCGTTACCAATTGTTAATGTGATATCTCCAAGAACTTTTGCTAAAAGGGTAGGGGCAATGCATAAAGCACCTATTGGTTTGTTAGCGGTTGCCATGTCGATAATTGCTTTTGAAACTTCAGTATTAACTTTTGCATTTGCACCATTAAAAGCATAATCAGATAAGTTTTTTGCTGCACCAAAACCGCCGGGAAATACTAGTCCGTCAAAATCAGATGCTTTAAAATTCTGAAGTGGTTTTATTTTTCCACGTGCAATTCGTGCCGATTCAACTAAAACATTTCGTTTTTCGTTAATCTCTTCACCTGTAAGGTGATTAATTACATGATGCTGATCGATATCAGGCGCAAAAATTTCGTACTCGGCACCTTGTTTATTAATTGCTAATAAAGTTAAGGTTGCTTCATGTATTTCGGCACCATCATAAACACCGCATCCCGAAAGTATAACGGCAATTTTTTTTGGATGAGTCATCAGTAGAAATTTTGGTTTAGATTACGAAAGTACAAAAAAATCTGAATGGGAAAGACTTTTAAATAATTGAGATAAATATAAAAGTTGATAATACTAACTTTGGATAAAAAAATATTGATATTTTGGAAAATGTCAAGCGAGGACGCTTGACATATCAAAGGGATTATTTCTGAAGTCTTAAAAGATATAGATTTTTATTTCCCTCTTCTTTGTAAAATAATTTTTACAGTATAAATCATAATTTTAAAATCGATATACAGCGACATGTTTTCAATGTAAATAAGATCGTATTTAAGTCTTTCTATCATTTCTTCTACATTTTCGGCATATCCGAATTTAACTTGTCCCCAAGAGGTAATGCCTGGTCTTACTTTTTGCAAATGGGAGTAATGAGGTGCTTCTTTTATTATTTGATCGATAAAATACTGTCGTTCGGGGCGTGGTCCAACTAAAGACATATCGCCTTTAATTACATTAAAAAATTGTGGAACTTCATCAAGTCTAACCTTTCGCATAAATTTTCCAAACTTTGTAATTCTGCTGTCATTATCGCTAGAAAGTGCAGGTCCGTTTTTTTCTGAATTCATAAACATCGACCTGAATTTATAAATTCTAAAAGGTTTGCCATATCGTCCAATTCTTTCGTGTGTATATAAAATTGGGCCAGGTGAAGATAACTTTACACCAATAATTAAAAAGATATAAACTGGTAATAGTATAATTATGGCAATAATAGAAAATAATATATCTAGCAGTCTTTTCACATTTAATTGCCATTCGGGCATTAAGTCACGTGAAATTTGAATTAATGGTGCTGAATATAGCGATGACATTCTAACGCTACCAGTAAGAATATCATATAGAGTAGGAATTACTTTTACAACTAAATTTTTATTGTCTATTTTGTTAATAATAGAATTTATCTGGTCGTGTTCAGATGTTTCAATCGCTATAATTACTTCTTCAATTTTATTTTCGTCAATAATTCTTGGAAGGTCGTTTACATTTCCAACAAATTTTAAATTTTTATCTAATAAATATTTCGATTTTTCTGTAACACTTACAAAGCCTATAAATTTATTTCCGGCCGATTTTTTTTCAGCTTCCATTTCTTCAAATAATTCTAGTGCTTTTCTATTACTTCCTATAAGTAAAGTGTTAAAACCAAATATTCTGTTTTGAATTTTGTGTACAATGCGAGTTGTTAGAATTAATCGGGGTATATAGGTTAGTATGAACTGAAGCCCTAGCAGCATTAAAATTGAACGGTAGTAATTTTTATACGAAAAAACATAGTCGTCAAGAATTATAACAAAGAAAATAATAATTACGCCGATTAAAGAAACAGTAATTGTTTGCCCTAATTCTTTTAAACGCGATTTTCTGTAAATATCTTTATAGTAACCCGAGAGGTAGTTTAAAAAAATCCAGAAAAAAGGTATGAAAATAAGTCCTAGATAAAATTGTCGGTCGTAAATAATTTCAATTTGATATCCAAAAAATGCAGACTCGATTAGAATTTTTCTAAAAATATAAAACAAACCCCAACTTATGCAACCAGCAAAAAAATCGGAAATAATATATTTTGAAGTTTGTAAACGTTTATTCATTAAAAGTGAATTAGCTTAATATTATCAATTTTAACTTCTCCTTTTGTATATCCTGAGCCAGAATCAAGAGTTGAACCAAAAAATATACTGTAGTCAATTGCATCGTTATTCTGTGCAATGTAATATGATAAGTCAATATAAATATGATTAAAAGAATTTGGGTGTGGATTTATATAAATAATATTAGTGGCAATACTTTGTATTGATGTGTTTTTAAATACACCTACAAAAAACGGGTGATTGCATTGATAATCGAGCTCAAGAAAAACTGCATTACCATTTGAAGGAATATCAATACTCTCAGTTGATTTGTATTGAAACTTTTGTCTAATTGCATCAATATAAAAAACGCCATACTTTATAAGTGGGTTGATACTGTCAATTCCGGTGTATAATAATGTGTCACTATTTAAAGTTCTTTCAAGTGAAAATCCATTACCCTGAAAATTTTCTAACCAGCCAAATACAGCATCGGGAACATAAGTAAAAACCGGAGAAAATGTTAATTGAGTCTCGGGGGTTAAAACAGTATCAATATCAATTGTATTATAAAAAGGATAAATTACTCTGCTGGCAGCGATGCCGTTAGCTTTAATTCCGGCTCTAAAAGTTATTTTTGATTTACCCGAGCCAATTACTGGAAAATTTACCGGCAATTCATAAGTTCCTTGTCGATTGCCATTAATGTTTACCCAGATATCAGTAATGTTGCTTATTGTACTGCCTTGCGAAGCACTATCACTATTTAGACTGCATTTAGGTATTTTTATGAAAGATGGAATGGGCTCTTCTTTGTTGAATTTCTTACAACTAGAAAAGACGATTAAAGCAACTGAAATTAAGAGAAAAGTAATCTTTATTTTTGTCATGATACAATAAACGTTCGTTAAACGAAAAGGACACAAATTTATTGTATCAGAAATTAAAAATCGTTAGAAAGTTTAATTTTTTCTATTATTTCATTTGCTACTCGCAATGCTTTAAAGCCATCGTCAAGTGTTACAGATGGTTTGTGATTATTATTAATGCAATTAAAAAATGAAATAAATTCTTCTCTTAAAGAATTCGAGTTTGATTTTTGAGGATTTTCGAAATGGATTTCTTTTAATATTTGCTCTTTGTTTGAAATATCTTCTTTAAATATAGCAACTTCAGCTTTTTTATTTAAGAAATCGATAAAAATAAATTTTTCTTTCTGATAGATTTTATATTCAATTACATTTTTTGGCGAAATAATACTCGAAGTTATATTTGCAACACATCCATTATCGAATTCTAATCGGGCATTAGCAATGCTGGTTATACCATTTATTAATTTCAATCCAGTCGCACTAACTTTTTTAATATTTGAATTAATTGTGCTTAATACAATATCAATATCATGAATCATTAATTTTAAAACTATGGATTCTTCAAAAGCATGGTCATTCATTGTTTGCAATCTTTGAATCTCGATATAATTAGGATTAAAGATTAATGGAAGCGCAGCTTTAAAAGCTGGATTAAAACGCTCAATATGTCCCACTTGTACTTTTACAGATGCTTCTTCTGCAAGTTTTATTAAATTTTCAGCATCTTCTACAGTAATAGTGACGGGCTTTTCAATAAAAACATGCTTTTGTTTTTTTATTGCCTCAGTAGCACACTCAAAATGTAATGAAGTAGGAACAGTTATATCAATAATATCTATTTCATTTAAAAGAGCTTCGTACGATGGAAACGAAGGGATATCAAATTCTGCAGAGATGTTTTTAGAGGTTTCGGGATTAATATCATAAAATCCAACAAGATCAAATTCATGTAATTTTTTTAATTCTTTTACATGAAATTTGCCAAAATGCCCAACCCCAACAATTCCTATTCTTTGCATTTACTTGTGTTTGTGCAAAATTATACCAATTTAATGCTGTCGTTTTATTTTTGTTTTCATTTTATTAACATTTTAAGTTTGATAAAGCTATTTTTGTATTTGATTATTTTTGGCAATGGAAGACTCGTACGTACATAAAGGTTTGAGGAGGAAATTAGTACAGGAATTAACTGCACGAAACTTGTTTTCTGCTGAGTTAATGGATGCTTTTATGAGAGTACCCCGACATTTATTTATGGCAAAGGGGCTCGAAAAACTGGCATATAAAGATCAGGCATTACCAATTGCATCAGGACAAACAATTTCTCAACCTTTTACTGTGGCATTTCAAACACATTTATTAGAAATATCCAAAGGCGATAAAGTTCTTGAGATTGGTACTGGTAGCGGATATCAGACTGCAGTTTTATTAGAAATGGGGGCAAAAGTTTTTTCAATTGAAAGACAGAAAGAGTTATTTGATGTAACTCAAATATTGCTGGCAAACTTAAATTATCGTCCGCAACTTTTTTATGGAGATGGGTACTTGGGGCAACCAATGTACAGTCCGTTTGATAAAATAATTATTACTGCTGGGGCACCATTTATACCCGAACCCTTAAAACAACAATTAAAAATTGGAGGAAGAATGGTTATTCCAGTTGGCGATAAAGCTCAGAAAATGATATTGTTAGTAAAAAAAGATGAAAATAATTTTGAAGTAACTGAGCATGGTAATTTTCAATTTGTACCATTACTTCAAGGAAAATCGATAAACAAATGATAAAAATTAAAGAATTTATTTTTAACCCTATTCAGGTAAACACATACGTGCTTTATGCCGAGAATAATGAATGTATAATAGTTGATCCAGGTTGTTATACCGATGCTGAATATTTAAAACTTTATGGTTTTATTGAAGAAAATAATCTTAAACCAGTTGAAATAGTTATAACTCATTTTCATTTCGATCATGTAATGGGGTGTGCTCAAGTTTCAAAAAAATATAATTTAACAGTTTCAGGACATGCGGATTATAAGTTGTTGTTTAAGCATATGGATGTGAAAATGCAGGCTCAGTTATTCGATTTTGATTTTGAGATGCCTCCTTTGCCCGAGCGGGAATTAAAGCATGATGATGAAATTATTTTAGGTAATAATGTTATTAAAGTTATTCATGTGCCTGGTCATAGTCCATGCGGAATTGCCCTATATGTTAAGGAAGATAAACTTTTATTAACTGGTGATATTTTATTTGAAGGAAGTATTGGCCGAACTGATTTATATTTGGGAGATATGAGTTTATTGGTAACTGGCATTCAGAAAAAATTACTTTGTCTTGATGACGATACTAAAGTTTATTCTGGGCATGGCTATACAACCACTATAGGAAAAGAAAAAAGAACTAATCCATTTTTTTAATTATTTTTAGATTTTTTCAACGTAATTGTAACGATAATCTATTTATTTCAGTATAAATCTAAAATTATATCATGAGAAAAATAGTAATTCTAATTATCTGTATTTGTTTCGGGTTTTTCGTAAATGCTCAACAATCAGATACTACAAAATCAAACTGGGATAATAGTGTTTATGCTGATTTGGTTAGCAGATATGTGTGGAGAGGCTCCGATTTTGGTAATTCCCCTGCAATACAACCTGGATTAGATATTTCGTATAAAAATTTTACTGTAGGAGCGTGGGCATCGGCAAGTTTTGCCTCTTTAAATATACAGGAAGCAGATTTGTTTGCAAGTTTTAGTTTTTGGAAATTAAAATTTTCTTGCTGGGATTATTTTTATATGAATATGGACTCGTTAAGAAACAATTATTTTAATTATGATACAAAAAAGACAGGACATGATTTTAGTTTCGATACTGAATTTAAGTTATCAGAAAAAGTTCCTTTGAAATTATTGATTTCTTATAATTTTTATGGTGCAGATACTTTACATTCTTCGTATTTTGAATTATCTTACACATTAACAAAAAAATTACCACTTGAGTTTTTTGCAGGGTTTACTCCAGAAAAAGGTTGGTATGGAAATGGACCCGGTATTGTAAATATTGGATTAACTGTAAAAAAGGATTGTAAAATTTCTGATGATTATTCGGTTCCTTTATATTGTAAATTAGTTTTTAATCCTCAGCGAGAAAACATTCACTTAGTTGCTGGAATTACATTTTAAAATAGATTTGTTTTTTTATTTTACTAAAATGGCTACTTTTACCCTGCAATGAATAAGAAAACCAAATATTTTCTAATAGCTTCAATAATAATTGTTGTTGGTTTATGTGTTTGGTTTCTTGGTAATATAATAGCATACATATTAATAGGACTAGTTTTGTCTTTAATATTACAGCCTGTTACACGGTTGTTAAACAAAATCAGAATTAAAAAATTTGTTTTACCGAAGTTTATAAGTGCAATTATTACTTTGGTAGCTTTTTGGGCAGTTGTAATTTTGTTTTTCAGATTAATGATTCCGCTTATTGCTTCAGAAGCTCAGCAAATATCTTCTATAGATCCAAATAAAATTGTAGCAAACCTTGATCAACCGATTCAGCAGGTAACTAAAGTGTTATCGGATTTAAATATTTATACCAATAAGGAAAAAAGTTTAACCGATGAGGTTGTAAATAAGATTATGGGAATAGTGAATTTTTCTGATTTCTCTGTCTTTTTTAGCTCTTTAGCAAGTACTTTGGGCAGTATTTTAGTTGCATTTTTTGCAATTACTTTTATCACTTTTTTCTTTTTATTGGACGACAGATTATTTATTAAACTTTTCTTAGCTTTTGCCACTGTTGAGTATGAATCAGAAGTCAAGCATGCTATATTGTCTATTAAAAAACTTTTGTTAAGATATTTTTTAGGAATTATTTTCGACATGTTTGTTGTGTTTGTTCTAACAACATTAGGCATGACAATACTCGGTTTAGGTTTTGAACATGCTTTGGTGTTAGGGTTAGTAGGCGGATTATTTAATATTATTCCTTATGTAGGCCCAATTATTTCAATTTTATTTGGAATGTTAATTGGAATTTTAACAAATATTGATGCTAATTTCTATACTGAGGTTCTTCCGCTTTTAGAATGGATGTTTATAGTTTATGTTATTATAAATATTCTAGATGCTACTTTAGTGCAGCCATTTATCTTTTCAAATAGTGTTAAGGCACATCCATTGGAAGTATTTCTTGTTATCTTATCAGCAGGTACTTTAGCTGGAATTCCTGGGATGATACTTGCTATACCTTCATATACAGTTATTAGGGTTATTGCAAAAGAATTTTTTTATAACTTTAAAATTGTTAAAAAATTAACTAAAAACATTTAAAATAAAAGAAATTAGCCAAAGCAAATTTTATATTTTTGCAGATATAGATTAATGATTAAACACTTAATTATATTATCGTTTTTATTTTTTACTGTTTCAGATATTTTATTTGCACAAATTGAAGTAAATTTTGAATCAGATACTACTGTTATTTGCGAAGGAGGATCAATATCTTTTGCCGATTTATCTGTTAGTGATACTGTAAAAAACTGGCATTGGAATTTTGGAGATGGCGGAATTGATTCTATTAAGAATCCAACACACACCTATTTAATTTCAGGAGTTTATTCGGTCTCATTAACCGCATCAGGTTCAAATGCAACTCAAACAAAAGTAAAAACAAATTATATTTTTGTGCGCAAATTTCCTACTGCTTCATTTAGTTTTACAGATACAATGTTTCTTCCTTCTTATATTTTTTATTTTCATGGCACGGTGTTAAATAGAGATACATTACCTTATAAATATTATTGGAACTTTAATCAATCATCATTTAATATTGGTGATAGTATTGCTGTTAATACTTTCCCGTCATTTGGGAGCTTTGTTGTAAGTTTAATTATTGAGGCTGGTAATGGTTGTCAGGATACAGTTTCAGACACTATTCAAGTTAATGATATTCTTGAAGTACCAAATGTCTTTTCGCCAAATGGAGATGGACAAAATGATGTTTTTATTGTAAAATCTAATGGAGTAAATGATTTTGAATTAGTTGTTTTTAATAGATGGGGAGCAATTGTTTATACACAAACTGCAAAAAGATTACAATGGGATGGGCGCACATCAGCTGGAGTTCAAATACCTTTTGGGACTTATTTTTACCATATTACATCTCCTGATGTTAAGGGATATAAAAAATCCGGTGCATTACTTTTGGTTAAATAAATTTTATTGTTTTGAAGCGAATTATAATTAGCCGTACAGATAAAATCGGTGACGTTGTGCTTACCTTACCTCTTGCAGGCTATTTAAAAAGTATATTTCCAGATTGTTTTATAATTTTTCTTGGAAGGAAATATACAAAACCGATTATAACAGCTTCTACTAATATAGACGAGTTTGCAGATTGGGATAACATAAGTGAACATTCATTCTCCAGGCAAAAAAAAGTATTTGCATATTATAATGCTGATATTATAATACATGTTTACCCAAATGCTAAAATTGCAAAGCTTGCATGTTTTGTTAAAATTCCAATCAGAATAGGAACAAATAGAAGATTATATCATTGGTTTTACATAAATAAGCCTGTAACACTAAGCAGAAAAAAATCTGATTTACACGAAGCACAACTAAATTTAAAACTTGCAGAGCCTTTAATAAATAATTTTATAGTTCCTGGCTTAAAAGAGATTCCCGATTTTTATGGTTTTTCAAGATTTGAAGTGTTAGAAAATAATATGCATTCAATTATTGAAAATAAGAAATTTAACATTATACTTCATCCAAAATCAAAAGGAAGTGCAAGGGAATGGGGGTTGGATAGATATTCTGAATTAATTAGAATTTTAAACCCTCAAAAATTTAATATAATTGTTGCCGGAACCGATGAAGAAGCTGCGCAAATGGAACAATTGCTTAAAATTTACAGCAACAATATATTTGATGTTACCGGAAAGTTAACATTAAGTCAGTATATAAGTTTAATATATCATGCAGATGGTATTGTTGCATGCAGTACCGGGCCGTTGCATATTGCTTCGGCTATAGGTAAATATGCATTGGGTCTTTATGCTCCAATGAAACCGATATTTCCGCAGAGATGGGCACCAATTGGTAAAAAAGCTTCGTATTTTGTTCTTGATAAAAGTTGCGAGAAATGCAGAAAATCATTAAACTGCGAATGCATTAGAAGCATTACAGCAAATGAAGTTGCAAATCGTTTAGAACAATGTTATAACGAAAAATTCGGTTTACTCAATTGAGAATTCAAAGTCGTCAACAAAGAACATAAGTTTATTTGGATTCCATATGTACACACCTAGTTCTGTGTCTGGAGTAATATTTTTGGGAAGATCAAAAGTTGCTATTACTTCTGTCCATTCATTAGCTTTTTTAATAACTGGCTTAAAGTCAAAGTTCTTCCATCCAAGTTTTTCTCCGTTAATTATTGGGTCGCAAACAATAGAAGCTTCAAGGTTTGGTGTTGTAGAATAAACCCAACATTTAACTGTAACTTTTTTTGGAGTTTTATCTGTAAGGTCTTTCACTTTTGGGTTTAATCCAATGCCAAATTGAAAAAGCGTATCCAATTTTGATGCATAATATCCGGTATGGGCAGTTCCTTTGGTTATAGTATTTATGTTCATCCAGAAATTAGCAGCATCCATATTATTAGAAGTGCTAAATAATGCATTGCTTGTTTCTTCTTTTTTACCGCAACCGAATAAAATAACACAAGTAAAAATAAATAAAATATATTTTTTCATAATAAAGAGATTATTTTTTTTCAAAATTATAAAACATTTTTTAAATTTCTAACATTAATAAAATTTATTGACCTTCTTCTTTGTTTTTATTTTCACCTTCTGTTTCTTCCTGGTCATTTATTACTTCATTTTCTTTTAAAGCACGCATTCTTTTTAAGAATTTATTTTTCACAGTAGGAGCTGCCGGATAGTAAGAATAAGGTTTTTGTCCTTTGTCTGCATCTACTTTTCGTTGATCGGGTTTTAAAGTTTTTATAACAGTGTTAAATTCCTCGTTGCTCGAAACAACTTGCATAACTCCTCGGGCATAAGCAAAGTAGTACCATACATTATCATTTAATTCGAAATATAAAGAAAACATATCGCCACTTCGTTTTTTAATTATTTCCAGGTAACCAGGAATTATTTTGTTTACATATTCTTTACCAATACTACCAACTCCAAGAAGAGTATCGGCAATGTATGATTTAGTAATAGTGTTCCAATTTAATTTTAAATCGGTAAACATAATTGTATGCTCAAGTTCTTTTGGCATTTTTTTAAATTTACCCAAGCTATATTCAGAAATTAGATCGTTAGCTTTTTCGCGACCAAGAATTTCTGCAATACCTTTTTCAAAAACTTTTCTCGATAAATCTATTGGTTCTAAACCGCTATATGAATTTAAATCTTTTGTAAATAACTCCATACATTTCCCGTCAATAAAGAAATCTAAACCCAATAATAAATCAAGATAGACATCAGATTTAATTAAATCTTCGTTAATGTTACCTACAGAGGAAATTGATGCCTGACCAAAATCAACTCCTAAATCAAGTTTACCTTCTCCGTATAAATTACATGCAGAACGGTGAATACTCAAGTAGTCGCCAGGAAGATTAAACTCAACCAGTTTTTCTTTGCTAGATATCTTGTATTTGCTATCAGTTTTGTCAAATGTTAAGAATCCTTTGGCCTTAAAAATTGCGATGTCACTATAGTTTTTACGCTTTGTTAAAAATGCAGGATAAATATGTGTTGAGTCATTTGTTATATAAAATCCGTTATACATTTTATTGTTGTTAATTTCTTTAAGCGAATCTCCAATAGGAATGTATATTTCATTTGGATCTATTGATGACATAAAGTTTATCCAATACCTTGATAAATTCTGGCATTCGTGAGAAATTTTAGTAGATCCATTAAAAACAAGAAATTGTTCGTTTGCAACAAGTAACACTTCACCTGTAAAACCAAAATTAGGGCTAAGCATAAAGTTTTCTGTAATACCAATTTTACCTTTTGCATAAGTTTGATATGTAGAGTCCACACTAACAACATCAAGCTTTATAACTTGTTTTATTTTTGTTTCGTCAAAATAATCATATAATCCTGATGAAGAGTAGTTTTTGCGACCATAAATATTTGTGGTTGCTCCATAAATTGAATGATATCTATTTGTGTTGTTTGCAATAATTTTTGACTCTTTTAAAGTTTGCATTACTGCTTGTTTTTCAATTACAATTTTGCCATCTCCAGGGTAAATTGTTGCATCGGCTACTCTAATAAATTTAACTTCATTAGCTGCAATAATGTATTTTCTTAGATTATATTTTGCAGAAGGGGCAACAAAAGTTAATGAATCTTGATTTGGGTGAATAGAAATAAATTGCGATCCCTTTAATTGAACATCTTCTAGTTCGGTTGGACTCAAATTAGCGTTATTTTCAGGTAGGGTATTAAGGGCTTTTTTACTTGCACTCATTTCAATTTCATCTTTATCCATAAACCAGGTAAACTGATCCATGAAACATATATATTGATTTTTTGGAAATTCAACAAAAGAAGCTTCTCCATTTGATTGAAAATCTCCTTTTCGTTCTTTAAAATCTATATGTGAGTTTACATTAGTTGTTTTAAATGCAAAATCATTCATGTCGGCTGTTTTTAAATTGAAGTTTGAGGTATCTGCATCAACAATATGCTCTTTAAAATTAAACATTGTTGAAGTTAGCTGAGCTGTTGAAAACTCAAGCTTACCCCAACCTGATAAACCTGTTGGCTCAATTTGTAAAGTACCAGTAAAAGTTGCACCACCATCATACATTTGAAATGGTTTTGTTGTGTTGGATATAAACATTCTGTCGTTATTTGGCATCCAGTGAACATAAATGTTTTCACCTTTTACTGAAGCAAATTCAACACCTTTGGCTTGCTTTTCAATTTCAAAAGTTTTAGCAGTGGTATTCATAGAATCAGGAAAGAATAGAAAATTATCTGAATTCGCTTTTGCAGTTAAAAATTTGAGTTCTCCATCACCTCTTAACCCTTTGTTACTAAGAAAAATCTCTTTTTTGTAATTTCCTTTCCCACCATATGCTTGAAAACCGTCAGTTGGCGTATTCCTTTTGAAACCCAGAGAGTAGTCAGGCTGAACACTAATTGTTTCGTCAAATGGTGGAAAAATACCAGCAGAAACAAAGTGACCTTTAAACAGTAAATTCTTTTTTGTTAAGATTCCAATACTGTCAATGGAATATGGATATATTTGAAAATAAAAATTATCTCTTTTATATACTCCAGTCTGTATTGACTGACTATCATAAAAAACATAAGAATCTTTTTTGCTGTTAAAAACAGGAAATTTTGGAAACTTTTTAATTCCTGATTTGTTAGTAATATCATCTATTAATAATTCTCCGGTTGAGTTTTCTATTATGCTTATCAAATCCTTATCAACGGGTGCTCCGTATTGGTCAAGCTCGTCAATACGAACTCGCATTTTTATTGTTTTAACATCAGTTAAGTTAATTTTAAAACTATTATAACTGAATGAGAAATTAGATCCTATAAATAAAAATAAACCTGCTCTTACTTTTCCATCAAAAACAAAATCACGATTCTTTTTAATTGTAATTTCCTGATCTTTTGGAAAAATAGCCACGCTCTGGGAATCGGAAAGATAAATTTCCTGAACACCTTTCATTTTTAAATTAAAATCGAGGAGGCTAAGCATTGCATTGTTATCGTTTTCCTCAACAGTTGAAAGAAAGCTAATTGCGTCATAATCTCGTTGACCAACACTGCATTTTAAATAATTGAAAGTTTTTTCTACTACTGTTACATCACCTGATTGTATAGAGTATGATATAAACCCTTTAAATGCTAAACTTAAGAGGTATTGTTTTGTCGCAGGCATTGATGCTTTTATAAAATCTGCAAATTGAGTGTCGGTAAATTTTCTGGAATTTATTTTTTTGCTGAAATTCTTTAAATTTTGAAGAGGATTAACTAAATCCATTCCTTGTAATTCTAGAAATTTATTTCTACTAAAAAAATCAACGGATTCGAATTTTGCTATTTTGTTAGTTGTTTTAGGTATTGGTTTAAAATTAATTTTTGGGTCTCCAATTTTCCATGTTAAATAAGGAAAGTCGAGTTCTAGATTATGGTAAGTATCGAAATATGGACTTCTTGACATGCCTTCATCATTTCTGATTAACGATACTTCTTTGCGTTCTGAACTATATTTAAATAAAAGGCCTGGATGAAAAATAGAATCTGTGTCTAATCTAAATGTAATAGAAGCATTCTGCCCAATAATTCCATCTGTATTAAATACAAATGTTTTTGTTGCTGCTATAAAAAATAATGTGTCGTTTCTTAAAATTTTAATCATAGCAAGATCTTCATCGGTACCTTCACCAATAAATTTGGCTCCCTTCATAGTAAAACCGCCATCGTAGTTCATTCCGGGATAAATGTTATTTATTTTATATCTTTTGGAATATGAAATAAATTGCGGATAATTGGCATTTGTAGAATCTGCATCTGCCATTACTTTTTCACGTAATTTTCCTAACAATGGATCTTTAAAATATCTTGTATTCACAAAAACAACAGAGTCGGCTTCAAATGCAGATTTTGTTAAATCAATGCTGTAGTTTTGAAAATTTGCATAAACTTCACTTTCTTTAAAGCCAGCTCTTTCCCAGTTTAATTTGCCGCCCTGACCTTGCCATTTTCTGGTTAATGCATTAAAAATTCCCTGTGTATTATAAATATTTGTGCTATCTTTTTTTGCATAACAGGTTAAATCTGATTGACCAATAGAAACAATAATATTTTCTCCATCAAAATAGAATTTTATATCCTTAGAGTTTGTTTTCCATTTTGTTGTGAGTGACTTGTACATATTCCCTTTGCCAATTAATCCTGCCGAATTTTCTAGAAATAAATCTATCGCGTTAAGTGTTATAGTTTTCTTTTGACACAAAAACACAAGACCTTTTTCCCAGTTTTCGTAACTTGATTTTGGGTGGTTAGTATTGCTAAAAGCAATCAGACTTTGTAAATATTCCTGAAAATGCGGAAATGCTAAAGCTCGTTTTTTTAGTAATTCGTTTGATGTTTGAATTATGTTTTTCTTTTCATTTTCATTAAAATATGCTCCGTTAAATGATAATGTAAAAATCTCCATTAAATCTTTGCCTTCTTTTTTATCTTTTGCTTCAAGTAAATCTTTCATATCTGCAAGATAACCTGGGAAGTCGCTTCTGAAATTTTTTAATTGCTGAGCATTAACTTTATTTATATTAAAAAGTAAGCCGGCAATAAATAAAATAAAAAATATTTTCTGCATGTTATTAAATTTCATTTTATGATTTTTCAAATATGGCTGCAACCCAATTATTTTTAGTAACGACTTTTGCAGGTAATAATTTAAACACTTCAGCTTTTTTCCAAAGAATTTCAATATCTGATTGTAAAAAGCCACTAATAACAAGATTGCTATTTTTATTTAGATGTTTAAAATATGTGCCAATATCTTCTAGTAAAACATTTCTGTTAATATTTGCCAAAATAATATCATAGTTTTCGTTAGGTATTTCAGTGGCTGTTCCTTTTATAACTTCAATATTTGTGCAATTATTCTTTTTTGAATTTTCAATTGTGTTTTCGTATGCCCATTCATCAAAATCAATGGCAGTAATTTTTTTTGCCTTTTTTAATGAAGTAATAATTGCTAATATTCCAGTACCACAACCCATATCAAGAATAGTTTTATTTGCAATATCCATTTCTAGAATTAGTTCAACCATTAATGAAGTTGTTGAATGATGACCAGTGCCAAACGACATTTTTGGTTCAATAACTATTTCAAATTCTGTTTTTGGAGTGTTTAGATGAAATGGAGCTCTTATTAAACAACGTTCTGAAATAATGGTAAAAGGATAAGATTTTTCCCATTCTTCGTTCCAGTTTTTTTCGGGCAAAGTGTTAATTATTGTTTCAACTGTAAAAATGTTTTGAATGGAATTACAAATACTTTGTAAATTTTCTACTGAAAATAAATTTTCTTGTATGTATGCTTTTAATTCATTTTCGGTTTGCCAAAAGGAATCGTATTCATTTTCGCTTAAGATTGCAATTAGTAGGTCCTCATTTTCTTGTGAATAAGGTTCTATAATAAAGGATACTTCTATATATTTCATTTGTTATTTATTCTGCGTGCATAAAGGTAAAAATAAATAAAGTAAAGTAATCTGTAACTTTTAAACATCCTTTTTATAAAATTACTCGTCTTTAAAATAATTCTGTAAAAAATTATAGAATTAAAAAAAATACTACTTTTAAAACTTAAACCGAATAAAGTGAAAACCATCTCATTTAATGAATTAAGACGCATAAAAGACCGCTTGCCAAACGGAAGTATGCAAATAATAGCCACTGCTCTTGATATTAGCTTAGAGACTGTTCGTAACTATTTTGGTGGAACCGATTATGAAAAAGGAGAGATAGTCGGTATTCATACTGAAAAAGGTCCAGATGGAGGAATAGTTCTTTTGGATGATACTACTATTTTAGAACTAGCAATGAAAATTCTTAAAGAAAATAATTTAAATTAAAGTTGTGGAAAATAAGGAAGTTAAAGAAAGTGTGAGTGATATTTTATTAAAAACTACGTCAAAATTAGCACAGCCAGAATCGTACGAAACTGTTTATACAATTCCATTACATGGCATGCCAATGCCAGATTCTGAAGTGCTTGTTGAAATAGTAAATACTTTACGTCAGATTATTTTCCCAGGCTATTTTGGTACATCAAACGTAAATGCCGGGAATATTAGTTTCTACACAGGTGTAAATATTGACAAAGTTCATAAATTACTTTCAGAGCAAATTTTAAGAGGATTATGTTTTGATTGTATCAAGGAAAACAAAAATAGTTGTAAGGATTGTGAGAATAATGCAGAAATATTATCTGCTAAATTTATTTCTCTGCTTCCTGAAATCAGAGAGAGGCTTTCAACAGATGTAAAAGCTATGTATGATGGTGATCCTGCTGCTAAAAGTTTTGGCGAAATAATATATTGTTATCCAGCAATAAGAGCAATTACAAATTATAGAATTGCTCATGAATTATTGCAACTTGAAGTTCCTTTAATACCTCGAATTATTTCTGAACTTGCTCATTCTGAAACAGGAATAGATATTCATCCTGGAGCAAATATTGGAAATTATTTTGCTATTGATCATGGAACTGGTGTTGTTATTGGAGAAACTTGTGTTATTGGAAATAATGTTAAAATTTATCAGGGTGTAACACTAGGTGCAAAAAGTTTCCCACTGGATGAAAATGGAAATCCAATTAAGGGTATACCCCGTCATCCCATTGTTGAAGATAATGTTGTTATTTATGCAGAAGCAACAATTTTAGGAAGAATTTGTATTGGTGCAAATTCAATTATAGGTGGAAATATGTGGATAACAGATAATGTTGCTCCTAATTCGAGAATGAATCCTAATCGTTAAAAATTATTTCCTTTTTATTATAGTAAGTGATTAGTTTTTGTTGAAAATTATTTTAACTTTGAGCAAGATTGTTAAAATGTTCAAACTTAAAAAGACTAAAAATGAAAAACTCAACTAAACTTCTATCTGGTTTTGTGTTAATTGTTTTTTTTATGCATGCAATTCAAAGTCATGCACAAGTTTATGCAATTGGACATAAGCAAATAACTTATACCGATCCTGCAAGAAGTAATCGTAGTGTTCCTTGTGAGATTTATTATCCTTCAAATACTGCAGGCGAAAGTACTCCAATTGCTTCAGGTCAATTTCCAATAATAGTTTTCGGACATGGTTTTGTTATGGGTTATGATGCATATCAAAGTTACTGGGATTCTATTGTGCCTAAAGGTTATGTTATGGTTTTTCCAACTACTGAGGGTTCTATTTTTCCAACTCCAAATCATTTAACATACGGACTAGATTTAGCATTTGCTGTAACCAAAATGCAAAGTGAAGGAAATTTAAATACATCATTTTTTTATCAGAAAATAGCATCAACTTCAGCAATATTAGGTCATTCGATGGGAGGTAAAGGTTCGGTAATTGCTGCTTCTAATAATACAAACATAACAACTACTGTTTCTTTTGGTATGTCAAATAGTAATTCTCCAGATGCAATTGCAGATTATGCGCCTTTAGTTACTGTTCCTGCTATTGTTTTTTCGGGAGCAAATGATTGTGTTGCTCTTCCAGCAGATAATCAGGTTCCATTATATAATGCACTTGGTTCGCAATGCAAAACATTTATTAGTATAAATGGTGGTAGTCATTGCCAGTTTGCAGAATC
Source organism: uncultured Bacteroidota bacterium (assembly GCA_903837285.1). GTDB lineage: Bacteria > Bacteroidota > Bacteroidia > Bacteroidales > GWA2-32-17 > GWA2-32-17. The sequence goes on from CAILUD010000039.1 coordinate 46,663, forward strand.
AAATTTTAATTGCAATTTTGGTGAAACTACTTGTTCGCCTGCACCAACTATTACCAGAGATGAACAACATGTAACAGTGCTTTCATTGCTTTTGCCATACCTTGATAATATGTTAAAAAATAATGTAGCTGCTGGTATTTTATTTATGAATAGATTAACATCAGGCACAAGTACTACTTATTTAAGAAGTTGTTCTACTTCTGGAAACGATTTGCAATATTTGAATGATAATAAATTTCGTTTCAACCCAAACCCAGTTGAGAGTTCAGTGGAGATTGAATTAGAAAGTTCTGAACTGCCAGCTCAAATAACAATTACTGATATAACTGGAAGAAAAATATTTACTAAAAAAATTAACTCATCAAAAGAAAGTTTAACCATTTCTGATTTAGATTCTGGAAGTTATTTAATCTCATTTAATGGAAAGCATAACAGGGTGACTAAGAAATTAATTAAAAAATAAAAAGTTATTTATATTGTAATTTTATGGACGAGAATAGTAAAGAAAAAACGCGGGAAAATATAATTAAGTCTGCCATTATTGTTTTTGGAAAATTTGGTTATAAAAAAGCTACAATGGACGATATAGCTGTTGCAGTTGGAAAAGGCAAAACCGGATTATACTATTATTTTAAAAATAAAGAAGATGTTTTTAAAGCTGTTATTGAAAAAGAAGCAAATGAATTAGCTTATGCAATTAATGAAGCAGTAAGTTCTTGTTCTAACCCTATTGAAAAGTTAAAAGCTTATTTTTTTACTAGAATGAATACTTTGCTAAAAGTTTCTATTTTTTACGAAGCAATGAAATCTGAAGTTCTGGATAATTTGCAGTTTATGAATCAAACCAGATTAGCTTATGATAGAGCAGAATTAGAGCTGGTAAAGCAAATTCTTAATGATGGCATAAAGCAAAAATATTTTGAATTAAAAGATGTTGAAACTTCTGCCATAACAATAGTAACAGCCTTAAAAGGATTAGAAATTCCATTTTTTGTTCAGAATGGAAATCATGACTTTGAAAAAAATATTGAAAATCTCTTTAATTTAATATGTTTTGGATTAATTAAAAGAAATTGATTTAGTGTAATTTGTTTTGATTAGTTTTGGTTAGGTTGGTTGTAAAATAACCAACCTTTTTTTTATTAATATTTTATTTATTAGATGGTTACTATTTACATTAAATAGCAACTACAGAAAAATTTTACCAGTTACAAACTCAAAGCAACCAATTAAAATTTAAAACAACCAGATATACAATAACATTGATTATATGATTTAAGTCATATAATATTAGTTCTTTAATCACAATGTTTAAGCAACAGAAATTTAACAACCTAAAATAACCACCTATGAGAACTTTTTTATTAACTGCAATTGGCTGCTTTGCTTTTATAATAAGCTCTGCCCAATTAAAAATTATGGATCTAAATGTTTTACCTATTTCACAAGGCGAAACTTTAAGTAATGATTCTATTCAACTACTTATTCAATTTAAAATTTCAAATCCGGCACTTTCTCAAAATATTCATTTTCAATTTGGAACACAACCAAATATAGGTGATGTTTTAAATGAGGTAGCGCCTGTAACCCTGCAAGGTTCAGAATATATTGTTACATATAATGGCAGACAAGAAATAATTCGTAATCATGATGTACGCATATACTGTAAAATGAGCATGACAAATTATAATGCATGGCAAAATCTCACAGTTTTTGCAGTTTCTACAACAGGAAATAATTCTGAAAATCTATATCAAACAAGATAATTAAAGAGCTATGAAAAAGATATTTATACTTTTATTTGGCATTTTATTACTTAACATAAGCATTAATGCCCAAAATATTTTTACAGTTACAAAAACAACTGATCCTGATCCGTTTACATACAGTTATAATTATATTGATAGTTTATGTGATACAACTATGTATGGAACATTGCAATGGGCAATTCGTAAAGCAAATGAAATAGTAGGCCAATGTGAAATTCAATTTAATATTTCTGGAGTAGGACAGCAAACAATCTATTTAGAGGGATTTATTCCCGGAATTAATAATAAAACATTCATTAATGGAACAACACAAGCAGGTTATCAAGCTGGGAACCCACAGATTATTCTTGATGGACAAAATATTGTTTTTCAAGGTCTCTTTTTTGCACATGCAAACGGTTCAAAAGTTGAAGGAATTTATATTAAAAACTGTACAACTCAAGGAATTGCAATTTCTAGTTCAGATAGTGTAACAATTCAGGATTGTATAATCAATCAAATTTCAAATGGTACTAATAATTCTGAATATACTATTGGTATTGCTATAGCTAATTCATCTTATTGTATAATTAAAGGAAATAAAATTGGTACTGATATTTTAAACGCAGTTTTGCCTGTCGAGGATGATGGAATAATGTTGTGGATTAATTCAAATAACAATATAATTGGTGGGATTTTATCTGGTGAATCAAATATAATAAAACATTGTGGAAATAGAGGTGTTGATATTGGAGCATTATCTTTATACAACCGTATTTCTGGAAATATTATAACAAATTGCCCGATTGCCATATTTTTAGGTATTGGTTCAAATAATGAAAAGTTAGCACCTGTTATTACTCTTGCTACAAATAATACTATTTCTGGAACTTCTGAGCCAAATGATATTATTGAAATATTTGGTAGTACAGGAAACGGAAATACTAATGAATATTTAGGAACAACGCAAGCAGATTTAATCGGAAATTGGTCAACAATTTTAAATACTAGTTTTGATTATATTGTTGCAACAGCAACTGATTTAAATAATAACACATCAGTTTTATCGAGTGCATTTCAAAAACTAATATTACCTGGAACATCATGTGAAACTGCAATTGAATTAACAACAGGAATTACTTATTTAAGCGTTAATAGTACTAGTTCAAACTGGTATCATTTTATCCCTGATACCAATTCTTATTATTTTATAATACCAAGAGATAGTTCATGTATAACAAATATTTCATTGTATGAAGGAATATGTGGACAAAATAATCTACTTATCTCAAGCGATTCGTTAGCTATTCTAAAAGAAACATTTATTGCAGGTAATGATTATTATATACAAATAATAGGAAACGATTTATGTTCTACTTATTTAAAAGTTGACACATTTTTCTTTAAATATATTGATCAAAATTGCCCCCCAATTGAATGTTGTGGTAAACTAAGCAACGAAGGTTTTGATATAGTAGCTCCCCTGACATCTGGCACTCCACAATGGATAAGTCCATATTTCTGGAATCTTGTTTGTGCTTGGCAATGTGGATGGGGAACTCCTCAGGCTCTTGGAATTACTGATAAATATGCATATTTATGGTCTTATACACAACCTTCGTTTGCAGGTACTTTTAATCTTGTAGGCGAAGGTATTAGGCAGCCAATAGATTTACAGCCAAATAGAATATACCAGATGGATATTAGATATAGAACTTCTAATAATAACAATAATAATATTAGTGGGTTGGTAAATGCTTTTGTTTCAAATGTAAATTACAATGTATGTTTAAATGGAAATACTGGAAGTGGAACTCTTTATGGGACAGAAATCGCAGATATACATGATCATGGGTTTGGTTTGTCATTTCCTTCCTCCCTTACTATTCAAAGCACAACAGTTAACTTTCCAACACCAAATACCGTACTTCCAAATTCATTTTTATATGTTTGGCCTACTTCAACACATCTTAATTCAGCTGGAGATACAGTTTTAACTTTATTTTTAGAATTGTATGACATTAAAATTCATTATCCTGCACCTCAATTTTCATATACAAGTAATTGTAACCATACCGTTACCTTAAATAATACTACTCCACATAGTAATGAAAACATACATAATATTCATTGGAACATATATGATATGACTGGAGGTTTAATTGATCAGGCAAATAATATTGAATCTTATACACATACATTTTCTAGTAGTTATAATCAAATTCAAGTTGTAATAGTGTATGATTATATTATGGATAATGGCAGTATAGAATGTACTTGTGATACGACCATGAATATTGTTTTTCCTCAGTTAAATGTAAATATTACTGGTCATCAAAATAATATTTGTTCAAATGACAACCATTCCTATGTAACTGCTAACGCAAGTAACGGTACTGCACCATATTCCTACCTTTGGAATACAACCGCAACAACTGCAACAATTATTAATCTTCCATCAGGAACATATTCTGTAACAGTAACTGATGCAACTGGATGTACTGGTACTGATAATTTTATAATTACCGGAGCACCAAATCCAGTTATAAGTTTAATTTCACCACAAACTCCCTGTTTTCAACAGTGTAATGGAACTATTGTTTCAACAGTAACAAATGGTACACCTTCCTATACATATAATTGGAGTAATGGAAGTCATACAGCAAATTTAATCCAACTTTGCTCTGATTCTTATACTGTAACTGTAATAGATGGAGTTGGATGTACTTCAACAAATACAATTAGTCTATCAACAAATCCTCAAATAAATATTACAACTTCGTCATTTCAGAATGAATGTTCGGGACAAAGTAACGGAAGTATTTATGTTGCGGTTACAGGAGGTACTCCTAATTATATTTATAATTGGTCAAATGGTCAAAATACAAATTCAATTATTAATTTAGTAGCTGGAAATTATACTGTAACTGTTACAGATGCTAATGGCTGTACTGCTTATACTACATTTATTGTAAACAGTTTATCAGTACCGATAATTACTCCTACTGTTACACCTTCTGATCCTTGTGTATCTTTATGTAACGGGAGTATTATTCTGAATGTAACTCCCCTAGACTCGTATTCATATTTATGGTATTATAATGGAAATATAGATGCAACAACACAAAATATACCTACAGCATGCTTAGGAGGTTATACTGTGGTTGTTACAAGTAATGCAACTGGTTGCTCTGTGACACAACCTATTGCTGTAAATTCATTGTCAATTTGCCATGCAGGTACAGATACTTATATTAGTTCAGATCTTCTTATACCAGGTAATTCTGGAATTATTTATGTTCCAGGAAATATATTTATTACAAATAATGCCACTCTGACAATTTCGGGTCCTAATACCGAACTAAGATTTATGTCAAACAAGAGAATTGAGCTAGATAAAGGATGTTCTTTAAAATTATTCAGACATTCAAAGTTGTCATCATGTTGCAATATGTGGGATGGAGTAAAGGCAATAAATAATGCTGCAGCATATCCCAATACTGTATTTATTTCGCAAAGTACTATTGAAAATGCCGTCATTGGGATTAATGCTTACGATTATTCGAAGGTATTAAGTTATAGATCATATTTTATAAATAACTATGTTGATTTCTATTTAAATAAAACAAAGATATCTCATGTAATAGATTCATGTACATTTGAAACTAACATACCGCAACTTCCTTATGTATTTTACCCATCATATGTTCAAAATCCATATGCTCACATTTATACTATTAAAAATGCAAATAAATTGAATATCAAAAGGAGTTATTTTAGAAACACAACCCCATTTTTAACTACAGATATAGCATGGAAAAAGGGAATGGGAATATATTCTGATTTGACACAGGTAAATGTATCTCATTCAGAATTTACCAAATTATGGTATGGGGTTAAATCTAATTATATAACAAAAGTTGATACAAATATTTTTAATGGTAATAATCGTGGAGTATTAATTGAAGGACTTAATTCTGCAACACGAATTATTTTTAACCAATTTACTATTACAAATAATGGAAATCAATATACTTCTGCTACGTACCCATGGGGAGCAGGTGTTTCAAATAGCATTGGTTATGAAATAGAAAACAATGAGTTTAAAAATGGGTTTATTGGTCTTGCTATGATAGGTAATGCAGCCACAGGTCGTAAAGTGTATAAAAACTCTTTTGATAGCCTCGAACATGCTTTTGTTGCCAACGGAACAAATAGCGTTAAACTAACCTGTAACGATTTTGGCTTAACCGTTCCTAATATTACAAGTAATATTCTTTTGTGGTATGGGTCTATTAATCCAAAACAGGATCATGCACCTTATTGGGATGCTTATGGAATATCTATCAACTCTCACAACCGTTTTTCTACAAGTAAAGATTTATTGCCAGATTCACGAAAGTTTAACAGATATGGGTCAACCCAGACTTATGATTATTATTGGGGTGTATATCCAACGCCATATAACGATTTAACAAGAATTTCTCCACCTTCATGGACTCCTGTTACCTATGTTACCTTACATCCTGCTTTAAATCCATCGGAATATTACAATTCCTTAAATTGCTTAACTGAAATCAACGGAAATAAATCAGTTGGTAAAGAATTAACAAAGGTTGATTTATTAAAAGACGCTCTTACGTACCGCAATAATTATTATAATGCTTTGGTTGATAATGGTAATACCGATTATTTATTATCGTTAATACAGAATATGAAACCAAACAATTTTAATTTTGCATACAATCAACTGATGAATGCGTCACCTTATCTTTCAGACGCTGTATTAATACAATTTATGATTAATCCAATAAATAAACCTCCCTTTAAAAAGGATGTTGTGCTAGCAAACTCACCGCTTCCATTAAATGTACGACCATACATCAATCAAATGAATGTAAATCAGAACTTCAAAAACCAGATGTGGGCGGCACAGGTTGGAACAAGCCCACGTGTAGCAATTGAAATGGAACTCGAAAACAGGGATTTTGGAATAAATGGCATATTCGGCGACCTTGTTCAATCGGTTTTAATGGATACTATTCCCCAAAAAACGGACAGTCTGTTGAGTTATGTGTTACAAAAAGGTTCGCTTAACGAAAGATTGATTACTGACCCTGTTTTTATTGAAAAAGAACGGTACGTCGATGCCCAGACAAATCTAACCGAAATTTCTTATTTAAACCAAACAGGTAACCAACAAATAGTCGATTTTATTCAACTGCAACAATTGCAAATACTATTAAACCAAACGCCAGATAGTTTACAAAAGAATGTAATTTTGCAAAACGAAGATTGGATTAATTCAATAGCTAATGATTCTACTCATTTCTGTATGGCAGATGCTTTAAACTTACTTGAAAAAGCAAACGATACATTATATCCGAGAAATGTTTATATAGGTACGGGAGCACAATTAAAAGTGACGGAATTTTTAAATAATGGAGTTAGTGAAAATGATGAAAAAGAAGAATGTAGTCTTACTGTTACTCCTAATCCGGCAAAGTCAACCGTAAGCTTTATTGTAAATCCTGATGAAATTACAGAAAATATGAGAATTTCAATTTATGATGTACAGGGAAGATATATACAGGAAGTTGAAATAAAAACATCAAAAGAAATTTATTTGATGGATATAAATAATTATAAAAAGGGAATTTATTATGCTTCACTTCGTATAAACGATAATATATTATGTGTGCGTAAATTAATTGTTGAATAGATGAAGCATTCATTGTTGTTATTCATATTGTTACTGTTGGGAAAACTTGTATTTTCCCAACAGTATTTAAACAGTACTTACATTACACAAGGATTGGCATATCCTCCTACTAATATAATTCCAACAGATAGTGGTTATATTATTGGCTCTTCTACTGCAAATACAATATATTTATTAGATTCTTCAGCAAATGAAAAATGGTTTAAACAATATCCACTTAGTTTGCCCGGAGGATATGGTAATTTAATATCTGATAATAATGGGAAGTATATTGCTTCCGGCACTTTACAGGGTGGTATTGATGGAGCATATTTAATTAAATTCAATAATTCTTTCGATACTATTTATTCAAAAATATTAATTACAGAAACAATTTGTAGTAGTTGTTTATCTATGGTTCACTGTTTTGTAGACAACAATGGAAAATACATTCTTTTAGGGCATAATTCAAGAGACAGTAGCGGTGTGTCAATTCCTGATGTTGATGCGCTTTTTATAAAAACGGATACATCCGGTACAATAATAAATCATAAATTAATTGGGCCTTCTAATAATGCTGATTGGTTCAACACTGGTCTTCAAATGGGTAATAACTACTATTTGTTTGGCGGAACATATAGTTATGCGCCAGGTAGTGTTGTAGGTATGGATAGAACGGATGGATGGATAGTAAAAACAGATTTGCAGGGAAATGAAATTTCAAGTGCTGCGTTTGGGAATCCGAATATATATGATCATGATTTTATCTTTACCCTTAAAACACATCAGAACAAATTGCTTACAGGAGTAGATTATGGTATTGCAAAACATTCAAGCGGCTTTAGAATGTTTAAACCAAGATTATTAGTTTTAAATGATGATTTAAGTGTTTATAAAGATCTGTTTTTTAAGAATTCATATGTGTCAAATGATACTTTATTTAATAGTTCAATTGTAGATGGAATTCTGAACATTGATTCAACATATACTTTTTTAGGAAGAGATGTTGCAGTAAGTATTTCAACTCATAGTGGATTACACTCAAATGGATTTGTTTTAAAATTAAATAAAAGTTTAAAAGTTTTATATTTTCGTAATTATATTCATAATGGCGGTAATTATACGAGTATTATACCTACAGTAATTGCATCAACGGCTGATAGTGGATATATATTTGGTGGTTATGTTAATGACAATACCTTAACCCCCTCTCAGCAATCGTGGCTTGTAAAAACCGATAGTCTCGGTTGCGATGGTTTTCATAGTTGTGATGATACAACTTTAGTTTGTCAAATATTACAAGCACCAGATACGGCATGTAAAAATGACACATCATGGATACATGTAAAATTTAAAGGAAGAAGCGCACCATATTTTATTTATGCAAATACAACACTTGCATTGGATAGTGTTTATTACCCATACACTTTACCTTTATGGATAGATACACTTATGCCATATTTCCCAACAACAACAGGCATGCAACAAGTAATTGTTAAACTACAAGACCCCTGGGGTTGGTATCAAACTGATACCGTACAGATATTTGTAAAAAACTGCGGATCTGGAAGTATAGAGGAAACATGGTATCCTAAAAAAGTAGAAGTCTTTCCAAATCCTGCTACAAATGAATTACATGTAAAAATACGTTCTGCAATAACCACTCCTGTTTCTATAACAATTTACGATATGCAAGGTAAAGTTGTAAAACAAATTGCAACGAAACTTAACGAAACGGTAATAAATATTAGTGGGTTAAAAGAAGGGGTATATGGGATAAGGGTCGTTGGGGATAATATAACTGTGAGTGATAGATTTGTGAAATTAGAGTAATGAGCAGATGCTGAATCAAGTTCAGCATGACGGTTTGGGTTATGAGAAGTGAATTAATTGTTAATTAAAATAATCATGACTTTGAAAAAAATATTGAAAACCTATTTAATTTAATATGTGTTGGATTAATTAAAAGAAATTGATTTAGTGTATTGTGTTTTGATTAGTTTTGGTTGGTTATAAAATAATCAACCTTTTTTTTATCTTTATAAAAAATATTAATCATGCATATTAGAGATAAAGCAATAAAAGAGATAACATTACAAAATGAATTGTTGGAAGTGATTAATAAATGTAAAGTTTGTCATGTTGGGTTTGTAGATGGCGATAAACCTTATGTTTTGGCATTTAATTTTGGTTTCGATGGTAAATCGGTTTATTTGCATTGTGCTAAAGAAGGGTATAAAATAGATGTTTTAAATAAGAATAACCAGGTATGTATTGAATTTGATACAGATCATGATTTATTTGCCAGACACGAAGAAGTTGCATGTAGCTGGAGAATGAGATATAGAAGCGTTATAGTGTGGGGAAAAGCGGAATTTGTTTCAGATTATAACGAGAAAGTAGATGGACTTAAAATATTTATGAAGAATTATTCTGATTTAAATTTTGAATTTTCAATTCCTTCGGTTAATAATATTCTTATAATAAAGATACCTATTGATAAAATGACTGGAAGAAAATTCGAATATTTATAAAAATTAATAACAATAATGCTTTTATTTACATTTAATTTAATAGTTTTGAGATAATAAAATTTTTTTCTAGGTGATTGATTATTCGAACTCAGTTTTTGATCTTAAAAAGTGGCTTGACGCTGGACAGCAGGGTAATGTATTACAGTCGTTTAGTGGCGAAATTACATCGGTTGTTATTACCGATTTAATTGAAAGAACTGAAAATATTTTTGCTACAACACCTTCGATTGAGTCGTTACGAAAAGCTACCATTCATGTGTTTGTAGAATGTATTCAGAATCTTTTTCATCATGGATTAGAATTAGAAGAAGGAAAACCAAAATTTGGTGTGTGCTATTTATCCTATTTCGAGAGTTCTATTAAGGTAATAACTGGCAATTATATCTTAAAAGAGAAGCAACAAATGATAAGCGATAGAATAAATCAGATAAATTCTTTATCAAAAGAAGAATTAAAAGCACTTTATAAATTAATTCTTAACAATGAAGAATTCTCCGAAAAAGGTGGCGGTGGCCTTGGTATGATAGATATGGCACGCAAAACCGGCACTAAAATGGAATACGAATTTTTACCTGTTAATGAAAAACTTTTATTTTACGTTTTGAAAATTAATATAATTTAGCATATCTTTAAACTCTAAAAAAAAAATAAGGCATATGGATCCAATAATTATTGAAGGAACACCAAAAACACCAACTGTGAATTTTGATGCAACCACAGGAAAAATAGAAATCAAAGGAAGATCCATTCCCGAAAATTCTATTGAATTCTACAAACCACTTGTTGATTGGTTAGAGTCATATAGTGGAGCAGCACTTGCAAATACTGTAGTTAATATTCAACTTGAGTATTTTAACACTAGCTCATCAAAATGTATTCTTGATATTTTTAAGAAATTAGAAAACATTGCTAAAGCTGGTAGTGCGGTAATTATTAATTGGTATTACGAAGAAGACGACGAAGATATGTTGGAAGCTGGTGAAGATTACCAATCAATTATTAAAGTTCCTTTTAAAATGATTGAAATAGAAGAATAAAAGATATTTCTTAAATAAAAAAGCCGGGTAATTTGATATTATCCGGCTTTTATTTTTTTAGTTTGTTCTTCTTTTTGATTCTTTCAGAAGTCCATTCTCCTAGTTCTAATAGTCTTCTTAATAGATTAAAATATAGGCAAATGAATAATACAATTGACATTAGCCAAATTACTGCTATGTTAACCCAGAAAGTATCGAAATATTTGCCAAAAACCATTTTACGTGGTGCATAAAAATGTGCAGCTAAAATACCGCCTGGTGTATCAAAAAATATAGGATCAGCTTTTTGATATAATCTGTGGTCGTACTCAATAATTTTTACACCTTCATTCTCATTTCTAACAAACTCTTTTAAATTTTCATTGTAATATTCTTTCTTTAGCTGAATAAATTCTTTATTTGCTTTTTCAGTATTTGTTAACTTAGCCGAAAGCCTATCTTTTGCTTCGCTTGCTTTCTTGTATTTTTGAATATAATATTTATTTAATTCATCAAAATAAAAAACTAACTTATCAATTACCATGTTGTTAACTTTTCCGTATACTAAATTTGAAACTGTAACAGGTAGCGGAATTTTCTTATTTGTTTTAACTTCAACTGAAAGCTCATTTCTTAAAAGTAATAAATTGTCTTCTATTAAATCTTTTTTATTCTTATCATTAAGCAATCTCTTTACATCCGAAACTTTATTTCGCATAGATACAAGCCAGAAATCTTTTTTAAAGTTTGAAGAACTCATGATTTTCTCATAAGCATAAAACTGTTTTTCATATTTGTTTTCGCGAAACTGGTACACGGCTAACGCCTCATATGCCCATCTGGCAGTAATAATTTGTCCGTAAATTGGAATGTGGCTTGGGCTACTAATATCAGGATTAAGTTTGTCAAATTTAAAAATTATACCACTTAATATAAGTTGAGGTATTACTAAAAAAGGAATTAATATATATATTGTTACAGCAGAATTAAATGCATCAGATATATTAAGACCTAAAATATTTGAAAAAACCCAGGCACTAAATAACACTAACCAATATTGCCAGTACATACCCTGAATTTCTAGAACAGAGTTTCCTATAATCACAAAAATAGCTGCTTGTATTGCAGATAGTACAGTGAGTATTGCAACTTTTGAAAACAAATAACTGCCCCAACTTAAATTCAGGTATTTTTCACGTTTTCTGATTTTTCTGTCTCTAAAGATTTCTTCAGCACTAACGGTTAATCCAATAAAAATGGAAATAATTACCGACATGAAAATAAAAATGGAAATATTACTGTTTTCGCTAAAAGAATAGCCAGTATCATTAGCGGCATCAATATTATAATATTTAATAATGTATGAAAGAAGTAGAGCTAAAAGAGGCGCTTCTAACAGATTAATAAGCAGATATTGAGTGTTAGAAAGTTTAGATAGTACATCTCTAACTACAAATACTTTAAATTGTTTTATTTTTCCGGGAACTTTAAAAAATATTTCAGGAAGTCTGTAATGTGATTTCTCTTCTTCTGTTTTTGCTTCTAGTTTAACATGATATTTATTATAACTACCAAGCCATTCGTTTGGAGAGAATTTACGGGTATGAGTCATGTTTCCATACTCATCAAGCACATTTGCTTCTACTATATTAAATATTTGTTCTGGATTAACATTACCACAGGTTGGACATTCACTTTCGCTCCAGTTTGCCTGGTGGGTTCTTGATTTAAAGTAAATTATAGAATCAACCGGATCTCCATCATAAATTAAATATCCACCAGTATCAAGTATCAGTAGTTTATCAAACATTTTAAAAATATCTGATGATGGCTGATGAATAACAACAAAAACTAATTTCCCTTTTAAAGTTAAATCTTTAAGTAAATCAAGTATGTTTTCAGAATCTCTTGATGATAAACCAGAAGTTGGTTCGTCAAGAAAAAGTATTGAAGGTTCTCGAATAAGTTCTAATGCAATATTTAAACGTTTACGCTGACCACCGCTGATTTTTTTATTCATCGGGTTTCCAACTTTCATGTGTTTTATCTTATACAAACCAAGGCTTTGCAGGGTTTTAAGAACTATTCTTAAAATTTGAAAGTGGCTAAGATTATCAAAACAAAGTTTTGCGTTGTAATATAAATTTTGGAATACAGTTAAATCTTCAATAAGTAAATCGTCCTGAGAAACATAGCCAATTAATCCTTCTATTGATTCGTCTTTTGAATAAATACTAATATCATTTATTAATATTTCTCCACTTGTTGGGGGATACGAACCATTTAAAACATTCAATAAAGTTGTTTTTCCTGCTCCGCTGGCTCCCATAATACCTACCAGGTGTCCAGATTCTTCAAGAAAATTCATGTCATGCAGACCAATACCTCCACCTTTAAAAGCATACTCGATATTTCTGGCTTCGAATATAATTTTCGATTTAAGTTTGTCTTCATTAAAAATACTGAGAATATCTGAGTAGTAAATAGGAGAGATTTTAGCCGAACGAATTGAACTACCATTTGTTAGTACATATACTTTTTGCAAATGAATTAACTGCCCATTTAAATATAATTCCTTTTCGCCTAAATATTTTAAAAGGAACATGTTTGCAATTCTAACATGGAATACTCGAATCTGACCTTGTAAGCCTGAGCGATATAAATGTTTTGCTTTAGGATGATTAAACTCTTTTTGGCTGTCAACCAATAGCATTCTTGTAGAATTAGGAACCTCGTCAAAAGTGTATAGAATAAATGCTTTTAAACGAATATACTCTTCGGAAACAATGTGAAATGTATCAGCAACTGTTTCTACAAATTCTTGTTCTTGCTCAGAAATTTCGTCGGAGTCTGATTTTATAAATTCAAGTAAACGAACAACAACTATTATCTTTTGTTTTTGAGTTAGTTCTTCGTTTATTTCTGTACAAATTTTTAAAACTTTTACAGAACTTCCTGCAATTCTCTTTTTTCGTAAAGTGCTGTCGGTTTGTTTTGCCTGATATTGTTCATAGTAATTATTAAATACCTTTAAGTATTCGTTAACTAATTCGCTATTTAATTGTTGAAGTAAAAATGAACCAACTACAGACCTGCGTTCTTCGGCATTACTCTCTGGACGAGCAATGATTGCAAACAACTGCATTAGGGCCTTTAGTATTCTTTCGCTCATTTTCTTTTTTCAAGTGAAAGAGGCATTATCATTTTAAATAATGCCTCTTTTATAAGATAATGTTCAAGTTAAATAAGTTTACTGTTTAAATCCAATAAGCATAATTGCAAATCCTGAAGCAGTTTTATCTGTTCCATCAAGCTCTGCCTCAATAATGCAATCAATGGTTGAAGTAAATTTAAAATCCCAATAAGGAGAGTTTTGATAATCGCGGTTTGTAAAAAGAAGATTTCGTTCTTTATCATATAAAGAAAAAACTATATTTCCTTCGGTTTGTCCTGAAGCAGCTATAATTCTATAAGTAGTTCCTCCATAAAAAGTAGCATGAAATTCAGCTATTTCTTCACCATTTAGAAGTGCTTTATATTGTTGTCCATCAGAAATAAATGGAGAAACAATATATTTTGTACATAAAGCAGTAGTAACATCAGCCTGCGCCATGGTTTTATTTGAATAAAAAACCAATGTAATTAATGCGGCTAAAATGACGGTTATGATCTTTTTCATTATAAATACTTTATTATTCTACTATCTTTTTTCTAATTGCACTAATTTTATCTGAGATGGTTTTGATTTGTTGATCAGTCATTACCAACTCCGATTTACTGTTTATTACAGTTAGTTTGTTTTTAACATCAACTGTTGGTGCTGAGTATGTGTAATTAATATCAATTCCATCAAAATCATAAGCTAAATCAATAAGAGCATCAATAAGCTCGCCGTACTCTTTTGATTGATTATAAAATGGAGATAAAATTTTAATTAAGTTATCTAAAGGATGTTTTTGTTCACCAATTCTGGTAAGAATATCTTTGTTTTTAGATGTTCTAGAAATTTCTGTAAGCATATATGTGCTTTCTAACCAACCGCCCGCTAAAACTAAAACACCAACATCATTTCTGTTATTGTCTTTTAAATATTGATCGGCTTTACGATATGAATTAGAAATAATAAACATTAAAGAATCTTTATTTCCTAAGTTGCCTTCAATTCTATTTATTGTTTGTTTATCAAAAGCATTTTCGATACCAAGTTCTTGCGATAAAATTTTTATTACAGAAAAATATTGAATTGCCTCGGAGTTTTGTTCAAAAACGTTTAAATAACCCAAGTTAGCACCGTAAACACCAAGGTTTAAAGCTTTTTGAAAACTGCTTGTATAGTTATGTGATTTATTATATGGATTTAATAGGTTTTTGTCAAAGTCAAGCTTGGAATTTTTTAGTAAAAAAGCAATTTCGTAAGGTGAAGGAATACTAAAAAGAGTATTGTCAAATTTTATTAGGGTGCTAGATGTTGAATCTATCTTTGATTCAATGTTTTGTTCGATATTATCATCTGAATTTCCATCCGAGTTACATCCATTTATGGCGAATGCCATAATAAAAATGGCTGGAATCAATTTTATTTGTGCACGTAATTTATTGCTTAACATGATAATCCATATAATTAATTAGAATATGCAAGTAAGAAAAAAAAGTTGAATTATCAAAAGTTTTAATCTCACTTTCAATAATTTTATTTGATATTTTTTAATGCCAATATCTAAGTATGTGAAATAAAGCATTATTGAAGTAGCTCAGTTGCATCTTTTATTCCAATTCTTTCATTTTTATTAAATGCAACTACAAACGCATCTTTAAACCCATCATTTCTTGTTTGCGAAAGCTGTAACATAGCTTCTTCCACTGTTTTGTATTTACCAATTGTATATTTATATAATCCTTTGTGGAGGTATTCGTTAACCTTTTTGTTTTTGAATATAATATCCGATTGTTTTAGTTTGTTTTCAGAGGTCATTATTTGTATTCTGAAATTTATATCATTTACATTTGGTTCTTTAATTTCAGTTTTGACATTGTCTGTTTTTGAGGCAGTTACAAAACTTGGATTGTCTGATAAAATATGCGAAACAATTAACGGATAATTTTTCTTGGCAAAATCGCGTGAACATGAGTTAAAATGCCACCATTCTGTTGAGATACTCGAAAAGCCTGCAAATTTCATGGCAGATCGTAAAATCAATCTGTTATTTATTTGTATTGCAGTGAGTTTTCCTGTTTTTAATAATTCTGGTTCAAGCGAAGGATAAGCTAGGTCATCAAAAGAATCAAAGCCGGTTCCCATATCTAGCCATTTACCTAATGAATCAGAGAGTGTTATATCAACCGCTGCACCGTAATTATGAAGACTATGATAAATTGGATTTGCAATAAATTTATCTTTGTCATTTTCCGGAACCTGAGCTTCGTTCCACATAATTTGTTGTAAAGAAAGCGGACGGGCAGCATCTAATACTACAATTCGATATTGAGGCATTATTTTAATCAGATTATTTGATGCCGATATAAGTTTTGCAGCTACATCTTTATGAAGGTAAGCATGAGTTAAATTTCCGTAAATATTTTTTTTAAGAAAATTTGAAGTTGTTGCATATTGTAGGCTGACAATAATATTCGAATCTAAATCTCTAATGTCAACCAAGTTGTAGTTGCGCATTATTTGCTCGATATCACTGATTTCGCGTTTGTGTTTTAAGCTGTCTGAATGCTTAATTTCGTAATATTTAAAACCGTAAATGTTTTTTGATTCAAGCAATTCTATGTTATTTCCTTGTGTATAGTGATTTATAACAACGTGAAATTGTGGAATTGTTAAAACTTTAAATAATGATATTAGTATTAAAAAGTTTTTTAATAAAAAGTATATCTTTGAAAATATAACTATCACTGCTTCGGCTTTGGGCGTGAAAATAGAATAATAAGTCAATAAATCAAAATAATGAGCATATGAAAAAATTAAGCATTTTGTTTATCTTTCAGATAATCTGCTTTGTAGCGGTATTTTCGCAAGGTCGTTTACTCACAATAGATGAAGCAACAATTGGGCAATATCGTCAGTTTTATCCAAAAACTATAAATCAACTTCAATGGCGAACAGGTGGCGAAACTTATACTTTTATTAAAAAAGGAAATTTATTTGAAGGTTCGGTTAAGAATGCAAATGAAACTGAAATAATAACAAATAAAGAATTAACAACTGCTTTTGAAGCAGTAAATGTTAAGGAAGTAAATGGCTTTGGATCTTTTTCGTGGATTTCGCAAACAATAATAAAAATTGATCGTCCCGATGGTATTGCATTGTTAAATGCAAAAACTAAAAAGGTTGAATCGTATATTAAAATAGATGAAGAAATAGAAAATTCCGATTTTTCTGTAGAAAGTAAAATGCTTGCATATACAAAAGCTAACAATTTATATGTAGCAGATATTAATTCAAAAATAACACCTGTATCTTCAGAAAAAAACACAGGAATTGTATTCGGAAAAACGGTTCATCGTAACGAATTTGGAATCGAAAAAGGAACTTACTGGAGCCCTTCGGGAAAAAATCTTGCTTTTTATCGTATGGATGAAAGTATGGTAACAGAATACCCATTAGTAGATATTGAACCCAGAATTGCAGAATTAAATAAATTACGATATCCCATGGCAGGCATGCAAAGTCATGAGGTTACTGTTGGAGTTTTTTCAACTGAAACAGGGACTATAATTTACTTAAAAACCGGTGAACCAAAAGTTCAATATCTTACAAATATTTCATGGAGTAATGACGATAAATTTATTTTTATTGCAGTTCTTAACCCACAGCAGAATCATATGAAGTTTAATCAGTATGATGCATCAACTGGCGAATTTGTGAAAACTCTTTTTGAAGAAAAAAACGACAGATATGTTGAACCATTAAAGCCTGCAGTTTTTTTTAAGAAATCAGTCGATAAGTTTATTTGGCAAAGTCAGCGCGATGGATATAATCATTTTTATTTGTATGATTTTAATGTAAAATGTTAAAACAAATTACAAAAGGAGAGTGGGTAGTTGTTGAATTTCTAGGGTTTAATGAAAATGAAACAGAATTATTTTATGTGTCAACAGAAAAAAGTCCTTTAGAAAGAAATTTGTATAGTGTAAATATTGAAACCGGAAAAAAGGTTTTATTAACTACAGAAAAAGGCTATCACTCTGCAATGTTAAGCGATTCAAAAAATTATATTTTAGATCAGTATAGTTCAACAGAATTTCCAAATGTTATTAATTTAAATGATTCAAAAGGAAAGAAAGTAAGAGAACTTGTAAATGCAGAAAATCCATTGAAAGAAGTGTCGATGCCCGAAATGCAAATGTTTACAATTAAAGCAGCCGACGGAAAAACTGATTTGTATGGTAGGGTAATTAAGCCTTTAAATTTCGACAAAACAAAAAAATATCCTGCAATATTATATGTGTATGGTGGTCCGCATGCACAGCTGGTTGATAATACATGGCTTGGTGGTGCATCTTTATGGGATTATTATATGGCTCAAAAAGGGTATGTTGTAATAACAATGGACAATAGGGGCTCGGCAAATCGTGGTTTTGAATTTGAAAGCGTAATACATAGGAATTGCGGTGAAGTAGAGGCTTTAGATCAAATGGAAGCTGTTAAATATTTAAAAAGTTTAGGTTACGTTGATGAGAAAAGAATTGGTGTTCATGGTTGGAGTTACGGTGGCTTTATGTCAATAAATTTAATGACAACTTATCCTGATGTATTTAAAACTGGTGTTGCCGGTGGGCCAGTAATTGACTGGAAATATTACGAGGTAATGTATGGCGAACGTTATATGGATACACCACAGGAAAATCCTGATGGTTACAATAAATCCAGTTTGCTTAACAAAGCAAAAAATCTTAAAGGTGAGTTGTTAATTATTCATGGTTATATTGATGATACAGTTCTTTTACAAAACAGTTTATCATTTTTACAACAATGTATAAAAGATGGAATTTTAATTGATTATTTTCTCTATCCTCAGCACCAGCACAATGTTCGTGGAATGGATAGAATACATTTAATGAAAACAATTACAAAGTATTTTGATGATAATTTGTAGGAAGTAATACCAAATACCATCCGTCGCGGCGGATAAAATGGTCCAACCTATTGTACCTCTTTTTTGAAGAGGGTAGGGAGATGAATAAAAAGATTGGACTATTTTATAATCTATTGCGGCGGATACTACCAATGACAAGTTTTTATAATCGCATTATGTTATTACTGTTTCGGGCATTAATAACAAAAATAATTATACCAAAATGATTTATATGTAATCCCATAAAGGGTCATGTTGAGGCTCTCGAAACATGTGTGTGGGGTTGTGGGCAAATCCTTCGAGCCCTTCGTCAAGCTCAGGACAAGCCCTTAGGATGACTGTGAGTTGTGATGCTTTCAAATGAGACTATGTAGTATTTCATACTGGTATTATTTGTCATTTAACTTCATGTATTTTTTACAAAATGTTAAAACTCAGCATGACAATATAGAGATTTTTCACTGTTGGAGAAAACTCCAACAGCGGCTATAGTCCGCCTTTGTTGAAGTTTTCTCCAATAAATAAAAGATTTTACATTATGTAGATTGCGGATCAAGTCCGCAATGACGGTGAGGATTGTTCCGTCTTTGTTGGAGTTATCTCCAACAAATAATACATTGTTGAATGAAGGTTTAACCTCCAATCAACAATGCTTTTAGCAGTATTTATCTCATTTCAAAATGATCCTGATCAGTAATTTTTTCGCAATAATTACATTTTAAGGTTACATTCTTTTTTTCCAGCACGGTAAACTTTGTTTTAACATTTTCCTGGTTTGTAATGCATTTCGGATTCATACATTTTACAATACCTTCGATATTGTCAGGAACCTGCACATTATCTTTTTCTACTACTTTATAATCGCGTATAATGTTAACTTTTGCTTCAGGAGCGAATAATGCTATTTTGTTAAGATCTTTCTGACTAGGAAATTTATCCGAAATTTTAATAATTCCTTTTTGTCCCAGTCTTTTGCTCTCAAAATTATAGCCTATTGTTATTTGAGTATCCATCTTTTGTAACTCAAGTATTGAGATTACTTTAAATAAGCTTCGTGCTGGAATATGATCAATTACAGTTCCTTCTTTAATTGCACTTACTTTTAATTCTTTCATATCTTTTGATTCCATGATTTTTCTTTTTTATTTTAATCCTAAAATTGAAGAAATAATAGCCATACGTGCATAAACGCCATTCAGAGCCTGTCTGAAATAATATGCTTTTTCGTTTTCGTCAACATCTTCACTAATTTCGTTTACACGTGGTAGTGGATGAAGAATTTTTAGGTTTGATTTAGTTCCTTCTAGCATTTCGTTTTTAAGTACAAAAGCATTTTTTACTTTTTCATATTCCATTGGATCAGAAAATCGTTCTTTCTGAACTCTTGTAACATAAGCTATATCTGAAGTTTTAAGTACTTCTCCTAATTCATTACTCTCTTTAAAAGGAATGTTTTTTTCTTTTAAAAACATTTTGTATTCATTAGGCATTTTTAATTCTTCAGGAGAAACAAAATGAAAAGAAGGTGAAAAATACGACATCGCCTGAATTAATGAATGAACTGTTCTGCCATATTTTAAATCGCCAACCATAGTAATTGTTAAGTCTTCTAATTTACCTTGTGTTTGACGGATAGTATATAAATCCAACAGACATTGTGTAGGGTGTTGATTTGCACCGTCGCCAGCATTAACTATTGGAACATCTGAAACTTCACTTGCCCAACGTGCGCTTCCTTCAATTGGATGACGCATAACAATAAGATCAGAATACTGCGATACTGTTTTAATAGTGTCTTTTAAAGTTTCGCCTTTTGAAACACTTGATGAACTTGAATCGGTAAAACCAATTACACTTCCACCTAAACGCTGAATAGCACTTTCAAAGCTTAAACGTGTTCTTGTTGAAGGTTCAAAGAAAAGTGTTGCAATAACTTTTCCAGATAACAAGTTACCATAACTACGAGGATTTTTTTCAAACTCCTCAGCCAAATCCATAATTCTCAAATAATCGTTTTTTGAGTAATCGTGGATTGAAATCAGACTTTTGTTTTTCATGTTTTTGTTTGATTTATATATTAATTTACAATTCTTTCATTAATAATTCGTATGTTTTTTGCAACATAATAACATCGCTCACACTAACCTTTTCCTGAGTTGAATGGTTTCCTTCTTCGGGAACACCAATAAAACACCAATCGATTGGGTATGCTGATTTTTGCAAATACCCGCCATCACTCGAACCAGAAGACTCAACTTCGGATTGATATTTTATTTTGTTATCATTTAAAATATTCAATACTTTATTCACAAATATTTTTCTTGGAATATATTTATCACGTAAAGTAACAGCTACACCTTTACCAAGGAAAACTCCTTCTGTTGCCCAGGTAATATCACAAATTAAGGCTTGCTTTACAGAATATTTTTCATAAATAACTCTTGCAATTTTTTCTACATTTCCACCGCCATGTTCTTCGTTGCACGAAAAAACTAAAATTCCATCTTTAAGGGTTTTTGCAAGATTCATCAAAACCCATACTCCCAGACGATCATCAAGATATGGAGCAACTATACCTTTTTCTGAAGCATTAAATTCTACTTTATATGTGAGTGTTGTTCCAGCAGGTAATATTTCTTTATAATCGCAGAATATTTTTTCGTCACCTTTTTTACATTTAATCTTTGTTACAATTTGTTTTCCTAAATAGTTGCCAACTAATTTATCTCCGTTTTTATAATATGGACCACCAATAGGAATAATCTCATTTTTATATCTTACTGTAAATCCTGTTGAATCCATATGTGCAAAAACTGCTGTCCGTGGCTTTCCAAAAACCAGCATTACTGCATCCTGCAAACCATCATCTTCAATAATTTGCGGTTTTGTTTTCCAGCTTTTCATATTAGATTTTACCCACGAAAGAATAAATTCTTTCATTGGCATTTCATCAGCCGAAGGCGAATGAATACTACACAATTTTTTCAGTAACTCCATTTTCTAATATTTTACATGAAACTCCCTCAGTTTTGTTCAATAATTTCTCGATTTTTGCTGATAAACTTGAGTAAACTTCAAAATTTATTATACAATCCAGTTCGAATTTCTGTTCAATAATTTCAACACCATCTTCTTTTAAAATATTCATTACAGAATTCATCTGTGGGTATTGAAATTTAATTATACCTTGTTTTTTTTCATAAGAAGTAATAATTTCCGACTTATCCAAAGTATCTGTTGCTGCCGATCTGAAGGCATGTATTAAGCCTGGAATACCGAGTTTAACTCCTCCGTAATATCTCACAACAACTAGTAAGATATTTGTTAATTGCCGTGAATTAATTTGTCCTAAAATCTGTACTCCTGCGGTATTTGCTTGTTCGCCATCATCGCTTGAACGATAAATTTCTCTTGATTTACCTATTACATATGCATAGCAACGATGAGTTGCATCGTAATAATCTTTACGTATTTTTTTTATAATTTCTTTAACAGAATCTTCGTTATTAACAGGGAAAGCAAATCCTATAAACCGACTTTTTCGGTCTTTAAAAAATCCTTCAGCAGGATACTTTATTGTTAAAAAAGCATCAGAATCCATGCATTCCCATTAATAACCAAATTGCTATTATTGATAAAAAAACTCCAGACCAGTTTATGAATTTTAATTTTTCTTTAAAAAATATTAAACCAACAAAAACTGAAATTGTTACTATTCCAATATTGTTAATTCCGAAAACAACAGAACTCTCGAGTCCGCTTTTATTTAATGCATTAATCATAAAATAAACCGAACCAAAATTTGCCATTCCTAACATTATACCTAATGTAATAGTTGAAAAGTTCTGAAATCCTTTTAAAAAGTTTTTTCTGGTAAAACCAGCTATTAATCCAGCTATTAGTGATACTCCAAAAGAAACTGCTGTAAAAAAGGAGACATCATTTTTTACATAATCTTGTTGTGCATATTTTACAAGAGTATCAATAACACCAATTCCTATAAAAAGTATAAAAGGTAAAATAACAACAAATAAATCTTGTTTCTTTTCGGGCTTTCTCCAAATTGTTAATAACAATGCCACTAATGAAACTACTAAACCTATAATCTTAAAACTCGTAACAGCTTCGCTGTAAAAAAGTATTGAAAATGCAACAGGAACAATCACCGACATTTTACAAGCTACTGTAGTAATCGAGATGCCTGCTTTTTGCGATGAGACACCTATAAAGAAGAATGTAACAATGAATAAAATTCCAAGAATTAACGATAATATAAACCAGCTTTTTTCATGTACCTGAGAAAGATTTCCCCAATCGGAAGAGATACTTAATCCTAAAATGAAAGCAACTAAATAATTTATTATAATTGATTGAAAAGTAAAAGCTTTAAATCTATCAATAAGTTTAAAAAGAATAAAAATTAGTGTAGATGATAATATACAAAGCAGAATATTTATCATTTAGCACTTTTTTGATTAAAAAAAAAGCAGGTATTAAACCTGCTTTTCCAATTATAATTTGAGTTTCTTTTCAATTTCATCAATGTATAATCTAAAACGTTTATCGGTATCGATTAGATTATTTACGGTTTTGCACGCGTGTAAAACAGTAGCGTGATCTTTTCCTCCAATAACGGAGCCAATCGAAGCCAATGAACTCTTTGTTAAATTCTTTGCAAAATACATAGCAATCTGACGTGCCTGAACTATTTCGCGTTTGCGGGTTTTAGATTTAAGCATATCAACCTGCATATTGAAATAATCGCAAACAACCTTCTGAATATAGTCGATAGAAATTTCTCTGCGTGTGCTTTTAACAAGTTTATCAATAATTTGTTTTGCAAGATCAAGAGTAATTTCTTTTTTATTTAATGTTGATTGAGCTAAAATTGAAACTAATGCTCCTTCAAGTTCGCGCATGTTGTTAGTAATATGCGAAGCAAGGTATTCAATTATCTCATCTGGCATCTCGATGCCGTCATTATATGTTTTCTTTTTAAGAATTGCAATGCGTGTTTCAAAATCGGGAGCTTGTAAATCTGCAGCTAGTCCCCATTTGAAACGTGAAAGTAAACGTTGTTCCATACCTTGTAATTCTACTGGTGGTTTATCAGCTGTAATTACAAGTTGTTTGTTAGATTGATGTAAATGATTAAAAATATGGAAGAAAATATCTTGTGTTTTTTCTTTTCCGGTTAATTCATGAACATCATCAATTATTAAAACATCTATCATTTGATAGAAGTGAACAAAGTCGTTACGGTTATTATTCCTGATAGAATCCATGAATTGAGTAATAAACTTATGCGCCTGAACATAAAGCACAGTTTTTTCAGGAAAACGTTCTTTTACTTCAATTCCGATAGCCTGACAAAGGTGAGTTTTACCTAAACCGTTTGCGCTATAGAGGAATAATGGATTAAATGCAGTGCCTCCAGGATTACATGCAACAGCATAACCAGCCGAACGAGCTAATCTGTTACATTCACCTTCAACAAAATTACTAAATGAATTATCTGGATTTAACTGAGGATCGATAGTCAGTTTTTTAATTCCTGGTAAAATAAACGGATTTTTAATTGATCTGTCTTCTGAATCTAAAGGAACAGACAATGGATGATTTTTTAAATCAGATTTATTTTTTGCAGGAAGTTTTACAGTATACGGTTTAGTATTAGCCTGAGTATTATTATCCATAACAACGCTATATTCCAATTTAACGTCGTCACCAATTTCTTTTCTAAGTGTTTTGCTTATAATATCAATATATTGCTCCTCTAAGTACTCGTAGAAAAAAGGACTAGGTACTTGAATTGTTAATACATTGTGCTCCATTTTAAGTGGAACAATAGGCTCAAACCACGTCTTAAAACTAATAGAAGGCACATTGTCCTTTATTACCTTCAAGCAATTATTCCAAACATCAACATGATTCTTACTCATTCTCCCTCAGTGGTATTTTATTTTTTTTGGTTATATTATTTCAGTCAGCAATATTGGAAAAAAAATAGTTAAGAAAAAAGTTAAATAACTATTGTTTTTTCATTTTATTTTACAAGTATCTGCATAGAACAATTTTACGTTTGTCAAAAAAACATATCTATTTTTTTAGATGTTTTTAATTGACTGTATTTATGTCGTTTAAAATGTTCATAACTTTGCAGCCTATTCGTTTTTTACAAATATACAAAATTGTTTTTTACATCAAAATATTAATAAAAAAGTATTTTTATTCGAAGAAATTATTTGTCTTAAAAAAAAGAATTTTTAGGGCTAAAAAAATGATGATAAAACTTTAGAAAACTAAGAAACTGTTTTTAGCGCAACAAATTAACTAAGCCATTCTTAGTAAGAACTTTACCACTATAAGTGCCAGCTTTGGCTGTATATGCGTAAGTGTCAATGTTTTGCTTTGTTCCTTTGAAAGTTCCATCCCAGCCAACATGTATGTCATCGGTTTCGAAAATACATTCACCCCAACGGTTGTATATTTTAAATTCTAGTAACTGTTTTATTCCCCATCCACGTACAAATACCAAATCGTTGTCTCCATCACCATTTGGTGTAAAAGCTGAAGGTACATCAATTGAATATTCTTCTTTTACTTCTATTGTTACTTGACCAGTAACATGGAAGCATGTCATTGAATCAATTATTTCAACAGTATAAGTTGTAGTTGTTAATGGCTGAGCAACGGGATTAGGACAAGTTGTACATGATAAGCCATAAGAAGGTGTCCAGTTATATGTTACAGATGTCTGATCAGAATTTGCAATCATATCAACAAACTCTCCTATAATAATAGTAGTATCTGGATTATGATATAACTCTGGTACCTGCTGAACAAAAACAAAAACCGAATCGGTATTTGAACATCCACGTGCATCGTGAATTAATGCCTGATATGACACAGAACTGTCAGGTGTTGCAAAAGGTGTATGAACAGTAGGATTAGACAAACTATTTGATGGAGTCCAGGAAATAACATCTCCACCAATAGCATTTAACTGAACTGTACTTCCTGCACAAATTGCAACATCATCACCAATTGTTAACTGAGGTAATGGATAAACTAAATAATGTTTTGTTATGCTATCTATACAGCCAACTGTACTATTATATACTGTAAGTGTAATATTGTAATCGATGTTATTATTTGTTTGATTATAAAAAGTATGTGTTCCAGGCACTATTGAAGAATCAGTACTGGTAAATGTTTGTCCATCTCCAAAACTCCATATCATACTATCGGCACCAATTGAATAATTATAAAAATCGAGTAAGCCTGGCTGACAAATAACTGAATCATTACTGCCGGTTATACTATTCAGATAATTATAATTTGCCATTACCTGATATATATTAATGTATACAGAATCTTTTTTCTGACAATTAATATCACTTTGGTAAATCAGATAAACTTTTGTAAGTCCACTTGGAGGAACATAATTAAACTGATATGTAAAAGGTGTTGTTGTGCCACCACCGCCATCACCAAATGACCAGTTAAAAGAAGTAACACCAATATTATTTACTAATGCAAAAGTAATTGACTCACCTTTACAGATTGAACTATCAGAATATGAAATTTCTGAATATGGTCCGCCAACATGAATTGGAATACTATCTTTGCTAGTACAACCATAAAGATTTTGAGGTGTAGTTATAGCTGTTAAATTAAGCCAATAATCTCCGGGTAAAGTGTACGTATGAATTGGTTGAAATTGATTTCCAGTGCTGCCATCACCAAAAGACCATTCCCATATAGGAGAATACAAACTGTTAGTGAGATTTGTTATACTTATGCTAAATGGATAGCATGTAGAAATTGAATCAATAACATTAATATTTGCAAAAATATCCTGAATATGAATAAATGAAGGCTTTATTTCAGAGCCACTGCAACCTGGAAGTGTACTCTGGGTTAAAAGCGAAACAGTATATGTTCCGGTATCAGCATATAAATGCGAAGGATTTAAACCTATATCGGTATTTGAATCTCCAAAATCCCAGATATATCCATTTGAGAATTGTGCATTTGAAATAAAGTGAATTGAATCGCCTAAACAAATGGTACTGTCGATAGCTGAAAAATCTGGAGGTATGTTTAATACAAAAACCGGATGCCCTGCAACACTCGAGGTACATCCAATAGAATCTGTAACTACAAGAGATGTCATGTATGTACTTGGAATATTATAAGTAAAAGTCGCTGTAGTTCCCGTAGTTGAACCAATTCCACCGGAAAACCATGTTGATGTATATGGTATCTCAGAATGACTTGTATCTGTAAAATTAACAACTAATGGAGCACAACCCGAATCAGGAGTCATGGTATAACCCGCTACAGGATAATATATTCTAATGGTAGTAGTATCGCTATCTATACAACCCAAGAAATTATGCATTGTTAAAATAATATTATAAGTACCATTTACCATTGGGTAATTATGCATATAAACCTGGCCAAATGGATTAAATGTGGTATAAGATGTAGTCTGCCCATCTCCATAATTAACTGTATAGTCTGAATTTTGTGGAGTCGGACCAGAATGATCCCAATCTTTTGAGTTTGTAATAGTTATTACATTACTGTTATAACAATGTGGAGTAGGAGCAGAAACCACAGCATCAATAACATATACCCTGTATGGAATACTGTCTTCATAAAAGCAACCCGTTATATCGTTAAAGGCAATAAGATGCACCATATACGTTCCTCTAGAAGGAAAATCATACCAGACAGTATCATTATATGAATAAACAGGTGTAGCAAAATTACTGGAATCATCATAAACACCATCGTCATTAAAATCCCAATACCATCTGTTTGCCTTTTTTATATGATTATAAGTAAAACCAATATGCAATGGTGTTGAACAAGATTGAAATATTGCACTAATGTCCCCAATAAATGGACCTTTCAAATAAAATGCATTTGTATCAACAATAGTGTCTTTACATTCCAAATACCCAACAATTAACTGAATAGAAATTGAGTCCAAACCATGAAAATCAACAGTTGGATGTTGATCAGTACTTGTTGCAACTGTAAAATTTGAATCGGGAAGATTAGCAATAAAACTCCAGTCCCAAAAATCAATTAAATTAGAATCTGTTGATAAACTAACAAAGTGCACGTTTGTATCATTTGCACAACCAAGACTATAAGTATTTTGAATAATTGGAATTTGATGTGAACCTACTTTTATTGTAACCGATGTAGTTTTTGGGCAACCCGAAGCGGTTGTCACTGTAAGGGTTATAGTATATTCGCCAGGAGTGGTATAAATATGATTTGGATTCTGAAGTGTTGAAGTTGTACCATCTCCGAAATTCCAACTCCAACCTGAAATTGGAATGCTGTCATAAACTGGATTGCATGTGCCTGCGCCTGTAAAATCAACAGGAAATGGAATGCAATGATTAGGTAACGAATCGCTATCCCAGCTAATGCTTGCAGTAGGAAATTCAACAGTAATCGGACTAGGATCAGTGTAAGTGCCAATACAACCATGACTATCAATTATGGTCAATGATGCAGTATATGAACCTTCATTAGGATATGTTATAATAGGGTTTTCTAATGTACTGGTAATATTATCCCCAACATTCCAAAACCAACTTACTGCATCTGGTGAATTATCAGTAAAAGTAACAGGCATTGTAGGGCTACAAACATAATGTGGTGTTGGAGAAATACTAAATGTAACCGTTGGGCGATTCCTTATTATAATAGTATCTTTTATCATCGATTCACAAAGAGTACCCGGAGCAGCAAGCATAGTTATAATATATGGGCCTGGTTGCAAATATGTATGAGTTGGATTTAGTAAATTTGATGTGTTTGTTCCAGAAGTTACATCTCCAAAATTCCAGCTGGCAGCAGTTCCTGCATCATTAACAAAATTTACTATCTGACCTGGACAAGCAGAATCGGCAGGAACAGTATGAAAAGCAGCAATTACCGGGGTAATATTTATATAATTTATTTTAATTAAAGAATCTGAACAACCCCATTTATCTGTTGCAATTAACTTAACAGTATAAACTCCAGCAACTGTATATGTATGACTAGGTGACTGAAGAGTTGAACTTCCACCATCACCAAAATCCCATGTATATGTCATGGGTGCAGTTCCTGTTGTTGAATTTGTGAAAGTTACAGGAAAAGGAACTGTGCAATTAACAGTTGAATTTGCAGTAAAAGCTACATCTGGAGGATTAGAAACATTTACATAATTATTTAATGTGTCCCAATTAGAACAGCCATGCGAATCTTCAATTTTTAAATAAATACTCCATGATCCGGGCGTGCTAAAATTATTTGTAGGGTTTTGAATACTTGCTCCATTTCCATCTCCAAAATCCCATTCCCATGTATTAATAGTTCCGTCACCAGGCGTAGAAATATCGGTAAAACTTACAATTAAAGGTACGCAACCTTGAAAAGGAGGCGTTCCATGAAAAATTGCAGTTGGATTTCGCCAAATATGAATTATTTTTGAAATACTATCGCGTAAATTACCATTAATAGCTACTAAGGTTACTGTATATGTACCAATGTTTGCATAAATTTCTGTAACATTTGGACTTGATGAATTAGAAGTATTCCCATCACCAAATCTCCATAAATAAGATGTTGCTCCTGTTGATAGATTTGTGAAATTTACAGTTTGCTGCTCGCATCCTTCTAAGGTATCCTGAGTAAAAGCAGCAACTTGACCAAATGTGTTATTGGCTAAAAGGAATAAGAAAAATGGAAAAACTAAATATTTTAGAAGAAAATTCATTTCAAATATTATTAATTGTGCAATATAGATAAAAACCCTTAAACACAAAAACTGAATTTAAAAACTTTTCTAACAATGCATTAATAATAAATTTTAGTAATTTTATTATTACTAATGTATAAAAAATACTATTTTTGCCCGATTAAGATTAAGAGTGAAAAAGTTTAAATATATTTTATTAATAGTTTTTTTAGCAGTTACGTCAATAAAACTTACTGCTCAGGATATTCATTTCTCGCAATTCTATGCTTCTCCACTCTCTTTAAATCCAGCTTATACCGGTAATTTTGATGGCGATTGGCGAATTACAAATAATTACCGTAACCAATGGAGAGCATTGTCAATTCCTTTTAGAACAATTTCTTTTGGTTTCGATAGACAATTCTGGCTTCATTCAGAAAAATTTAGCGGTGGAATTTTTGTTGTTAACGATAAATCTGGACCTGCTGGATTAACCGTTAACAAGCTTTTTTTATCATTTGCATGGCATAAAACAATTAACGGACATAATTTACATACAGGTATTCAGGGTGGGTTAGTATTTAAAAGCTTTTCAATGGATGCTCTTACTTTTCCCAGTCAGTTTGATATGACAACCGGTTATTTTAACAACCAATTGCCAGTAAACGAGAGTACCACTAATTTAGGTACAAATTATCCCGATCTGAACTTTGGAATTGGCTGGAGCAAAAAACTCAGATTTTTTGAACCAGAAGCAGGATTATCATTTTTTCATTTAACAATGCCAAAAGAATCTTTTCTCGAAAACAATAATCGTTTACCAATTAGAACAGCTTTAAATTTAGGTTTAAATATCCCAATTAAAAACTGGTTTGCTCATCCAATGGTGCTTTTTATGAAACAAATTAGAGCTACCGATTTTTTAGCTGGTTTTGAGTTTGGATATAATTTACCAAAATCAAGAGTTATAAAACAGGTGTTTGCTGGGTATTTTTTCAGAAACGATTTTTCTACTGCTTTTGATGCTTCAATTGCTGTTATCGGACTTCAATATAAACAGCTTAGACTAGGGTTTAGTTATGATATTAACTCGTCAGCATTAAAAGCTGCAACAAATCACAAAGGAGCTTTTGAAATTTCACTTATTTATATTTCAAAAAGCACAATTCCACAAAAAGTCACACTTCCATGCGACAGATTGTAATAAATAAACTTTTTAATTTATTTGTCAGAAATTTTATTTCTCTGATTATAATTTTGTCGGTATTTTCTGTAAGTTGTTATGCTCAGCCAACTGAAACTATGAAGCATTTGAGCAAATGGAAAGTTAAAGGTTTTGCAAAAAATTCACAACGTCTTGGCGATACATATTCTGCTATAGAATATTTTGAAGAGCTTCATAAAAATCAGCCTAACAATACTGATTATTGTATGTCGTTAGGGCATTTATACTACAAAGCTAGAAATTATCCAATGGCAAAAGAATATTATTCTATTGCATATGATAACGATAAAGAAGTTTTTACCGATGCATTATATTTTCAAGCCTTAATGGAGAAAATGATGGGCGATTATGATAAAGCAAAAGAAGATTTTCAAAAATTTACAAAAGCAGCAAAAGGAACCAGTTTCGAACAGGATTATAAAAAAATAACAAAGAACGAAATTGAGGGTTGCGATCTAGCAAAAAGAAAACTCGATTCTGCTTTAAAAGTTGTAATTTCTCACTTAGATACATCTATTAATAAAGCACATGTTGAGTTGTCGCCATACCCAATGGGAAAAGATAACATTATATACGGATCATTAAAAGCAGATACAATTAAATATATTGATTTGCAGGATAGCTCACAAAAAATGCCTGTTCGACAGATTTATACCGCAAAAAGAATTGGCGATAAATGGCAGTCGACTGGAATATTTGATGGTCCAATTAATAAACCCGACGAGAATACTTGCAACGGTGCATTATCGCCAGATGGAAATCGCTTTTATTTTACCAGATGCAAACAAAACTGGAAGAGTAAAACTATCTGCGAAATATATTTAAGTAAAAAAACAGAAGGAACATGGGGCGAACCTGAAAAATTAAATGCAGAAATTAACGACCCAAAATTTACTTCTACTCAACCTTCAATAGGAACAGATTCTAAATTAAATGCCGAAGTTTTGTATTTTGTTTCGGATAGGGATGGTGGACGTGGAGGTTCAGATATTTGGTATTCTGTTTACAACGAAAAAAAGAATCTTTACCGTTCTCCACGTAATGCCGGAAGTAGAATTAATACTATTGGAGAAGAAACTACACCATTTTATGATATGGATAGCCGAACTATGTATTTTAGTTCTACCGGATGGCCTGGCATGGGTGGGTTCGATGTTTTTAAAAACACTGGCGAATTAGGTACATGGATAAATCCTGTTAATATTGGCTTTCCTATTAATTCAAGTACCGATGATATTTATTTTGTTATAGGAAAAAATAAAGAAGAAGGTTTTTTGGTTTCAAATCGTAAAGGTGGTGTTGCTTTATTAAGTGAAACTTGTTGCGACGATATTTACGAGTATAAATGGTCAGAGTATATTCATGTTGGTGTTACAGGAAAAATTTTCGCAATAAAAGATAGTGCTATTTACAAACAACTCGAACATCAGATCGAAGAAACGAAATTTATTAATGATGATGATCCTTTTGAAAAAATTGACCCGCTTCATAAACAAGCAGTAAATCTGTTTTTAGTTTCAGAAGGAAAAGAAAGAATTTTTATTAAAGCAGATACTACAGATATAGAAGGTGAATATTTCTTTGATATTGAACCGGGAAAAGAATATAAAATAGTTGTAGAAAATTTTGGAATGTTTAATAAAGAACTTACTGTTGATACACGAAAGGTTATTAAATCTGATACCTTACGTTTAGATGCAATTTATATTAACATTCTACCTAAAGAACCAATTGTTATTAAAAATATTTATTACGATTTTGATGATTGGAAACTTTTGCCAAGTTCGATGTTAGTAATTGATACAACATTATTAAAAATATTAATGGATAACCCCAGAATCGTTGTAGAAATTGGCTCGCACACTGATAGTAAAGGTGAAGATAAATACAATGAAAAACTTTCTCAACGACGTGCAGAAAGTGTAATAAAATATCTTATTGAAAAAGGCATTGACAAAGAACGGTTATTTGCAAAAGGTTATGGCGAAAGTATTCCTATAGCAGTAAACGAGAACCCAGATGGTAGCGATAATCCAGAAGGCAGACAAATGAATCGCAGAACAGAATTTAGAATTGTAGGATCGCTCGACCAATACTCTAAAGTTATTTATCAAGAGTAAAATTTCTTATCCCCATATTTAAAAAACAAATAATTATGAAGAAAATAATCATTGTTTTTGCTTATCTATTATTTGTTTTAAATGGTTTTTGTCAGCAAAATATTAAGATAATGGTTGCCGGAAAATCTAGTGGTATTATTACAATTAAAGAATTAAATGAAGCAAAAAAGATCACATTAAATACTGATACAATTAAAATAATTTCATTTAAATTATCCTGTATAGTAAATGGTTTTTTTAAAACAATTGAAATAAATAGTGATAGCTTAAATGCAGAATGTTATAATATCCTTAACAACCAAGCTGGTAAAAAAATATTTTTTGAAGATATAGAAGGCGTACTTAACAATGGGAAGCAGGTTTATTTGGGTACTATTGCATTTAAAGTAGTGCCATAGCCAATTTATATATATCGTTTTATTTGGACAGAAAAGATTAATTAAAAGCTCCTACAAAATTATTAGTTCAAATAAAGATCAATTTCATCACATTTTCAACTTCTTCATAACAAATTTTGGAATTACTTTTTTTTCTTTGTAATCTTTTAAAGTAACATACAAACTTTTCCTGGTCCATGTCGAAAGTGTATCTATAGTCAATATTGGCATAACAATAAAGCATGCAGCCGAACAGCCTAAAGTTAAAACAGCTGCTGTTGAACTAAAAAACATAAATGAAATCCCAAGTGCCATTCCTGCAAAAGGTAAAGGCTCGGCACATAAAAAAACTGTTGCTGTTTCTCT
Organism: uncultured Bacteroidota bacterium; assembly: GCA_903837285.1. GTDB lineage: Bacteria > Bacteroidota > Bacteroidia > Bacteroidales > GWA2-32-17 > GWA2-32-17. The sequence goes on from CAILUD010000039.1 coordinate 80,587, forward strand.
TTTCTTAAAAAACAGATTAATTATTGCAATTGAAGTATCATTTGTACCATATGTATTAAGAAATTCTTTTTTGTTTAATTCAAATAAATTTCTTGGAATAACCACATTTTTCTTTAAACTATCATGTGGAATTATAATCTCAAATTCTTGTTCTTGTATATTATTATCATTAAAAATAATTGTGTCACAATTTATATCAGAAGAATCAATTTTTAATTCATAGCATAAATTAATCGTATCAACATTATTAGTATTATCCTGCGAAAAGGATTTAAAAAAACTTATTATAATTATTATTAATAGGAATATTCTCATTATACATTTAATTTGTTATAACTAATTAGATTTAAAGTATTTATTTTTCAATTTCTTCTTTACAGATTTGGGAATTACTTTATTTTTATTATTGTAGTCATTTAATATAAGATATAAGCGTTTTCGATTCCAGGTTGCAAGCAATTCTGCTCCAGCAACTGGTAGTGCAACAAATCCGAAAACTGAAACCGCCATAATAGAAACTCCTATATACATAGAAAAAAATGAGCTGGAATATCCACCAACACTGTTTATCCACATTACCATAACCCCGCCACCAGCTGTTACAGGAGTTATAGGTTCAATTAAAAGTAAAACTTTTGCTATTTTTCTTTGTTTGAAAAACAAATTAATTATTGCAATTGAGGTGTCATTTGTTCCGTATGCATTAAGAAATTCTTCTTTATTTAATTTATAAAGCTTTTTATCAAAAATTACATTTTTCTTAGAGCTATCGTGGGGAAAAATATTTTCTAGATCTTGTTTTTGGATATTCGCAATTTCAATAATTGTTACTGAATCATTATTCAAGTTTAAAGAATCAACTGTAAATTCTCTATTTAAATCAATAGAATTCAAACTGCCTACTTTATCTTGTGAAAAAGATTTAAGAGAAATTAGTAATATAATCAGGATAAAATATTTCATATATTGTTATAATTATTTAGAATAATACTTTATCAAATTATCCATTGGCTTTCCAATAATAGTCTGAATTTTTAGATTATGTTTTTTGCATACTTCAATAAGTTCATCTTTAAAATGCCATGCAATTGAACCAACAAATCCAAATTCGCAATTTTCTTTCTGAGGATATTTTATTAAATGGTTTTTAACTAATGATTCAAACGAATTAGAAATAATTTTTTTAATATCAGGATTTGTTTCATGTTTTTTAAGAAAAACTGTAAACCCGGCAAGAAAACGGTTTGCATAAGGTTTTTTATAAATATTTTCAAGAATTTCTACTTTTCCAATTTTATATTCTGCAGCAAAATCATTTTGAATTTCTTTAGAAAGATTTTCATATAACAATTCTCTTATAAGTTCTTTTCCTAAATATGCACCACTACCCTCATCTCCTAAAACAAAGCCTAACGATTCAGTTTTAAAAGTAATTTCTTTGCCATCAAAATATCCTGAATTTGCACCAGTACCAAGTATTACAGCAATACCGGTTTTGTTTCCAAATAACGAAACAGCAGCACCAATTAAGTCTGAATGAACTTCTATATCTGATTCCTCAAATATTTCTTTAAATAATCTTTGCATCTCACTACCCTTCTCTGTTGAGTTGCAACCAGAGCCATAAAAAACAACTTTATTTACAACTCCTTCACCAATCCAGTTTTTAACATCGTTCAATATTTTTCTTATATCGTCATCAGATGCAAAATATGGGTTCATTCCTGCTGAATGAAATTTACGGCTTTCGCCTTTATTTATTAATGCCCATTCGGTTTTTGTTGAGCCTGAATCTGCTAGTAGTATCATTTGGTTTTAATATTTATTCCGCCGTGACGGATTGGGATTTAATATTGGTCATTTTCTTGAATTTTGAGATTTGATCCGCCGTGGCGGATTGAAGCTTGTGACTTGGAATTTTTAGTAAATAAATTCTTCTGCAACATCTGGTATTCATGCTCAAAATTTGGAGTAAAAATATTTTTTCCAAGGTTATGATTTATGTCTGAAACAGTCCAGAATTTACCTTCATCAACTTCATTTATATCTGGAAACAACTGTTCGTTATATATTGTTACAAAAGAAAAAACAAGTTCCGATTCTACGTCCGATTTCCATACATATTGTGCAAATGTATTTGCATTTGTTGGCGTAATTCCAATTTCTTCTTTCGTTTCACGAAGTAAAGCCTGTTCAATAGTTTCGTTTAAGGCAACGTGTCCACCAACCGCAGTATCCCATTTTCCGGGTTGAGTATCTTTAAACATCGGCCTTTTTTGCAAATACACATCTCCCTTATTATTTAAAACATGCAGATGAACAACAGGGTGCAATAAACTTTTATCTTTATGAACAACAGAGCGAGGCGCTTTGCCTATAACCATTCCTTTTTCGTCAACTAATGGTACCCATTCTTCTGACTTTAGTTTATTGTTTTTGATTTTAATTTTAACAAATTCGAATAATGCATAAGCTCCAAAAAGAATATAAAATAAACCTCCACTAATAAAGGCCCATGCTTCTTTTGACATATAAAATGCAGAATAAAATACTAATGTAGTATGCAAAGTAAAAATAAAAAACATTACCATTAAGCTTTGCTTCATCTGCTTTTCCTGAGCTTTGTTAAACTCCATATCACCCATATACCTTTTTGACATAGCAAACATAATATTTGCAGGAGTAAACACAGATATTGCAAGAATTACACACAAAACTGCCCCAATCAATCCAGGTTTTAATTTAAAGAAAATATCGTTATCAAAAACAAGAGAAATTCCTCCTAACAAAACAATTAATGCAGTATCAAGTAAAGTAAATTTATCAAGTCGTTTTTCTTTTATAAGAAAATAAACAAGTTGCACTACACCAAAAACAACTGCTACAATTAATCCGATAGTAGTACCCCAAATCTCGTCTGCCGCTATAAAAACAAATAGCGGAAGAAGTCCGGGCAAAAAGCGTTTAAGTATATCTTTTCGGTTCATTCTTTTAATAAATAATACAAAGTCATCCTGAGGTTCTCGAAGGATGGCTTAACTGTAAAACAGTCTTCGAGTGCCTCAGACTGACAAAGTGAAAATAATATTTTATATTGATAACAATGTTCGCTCAAAATTTAAATTATTTAATAATTTTATCTAAAATAGATTTTCCTGCTTCTTTATATACCATAATGTTCATCATTTTTAGTTTTACAAAATCATCTCTAAAAAATCTATAGCCTTTGCATGCACCATCAAAAGCGCCACCATTACTGTCTTTTATTAAGTACCATTCTTCACCATTTTTTTCATAATAGCCAACCATATGTATGCAATGATCATCAGTTGTTGTTCCATTATTTAATCTCATCTGACGCGAATTATCATCAATTTGTGATTTCGGAATATCGAATGAAGGAATTACTGCAACCTGTGTTTGATTATCATAACCAGGCTCAGAAATATCACCACAAATACAAATCGAAAAACCATTTTTTAATGATGACTTTATCAATGCCATAAAATCATCAACCGGAATATTGTAATAATTGTTACAATGCCACCAGTTATCAGCCTCAACCAATTCGTGCTTTTCAAAGAACTTAACTTCATTGGTCGACATAAAATTAAAATAATCTATCATATGAAGTTTTAAATATTCACTTAAAAAAGTTTTAGGTGTGTATTCTTTGTTATTAAAAGAAAATTTTTCTGGTGGAGGGCCCATCTCTGCATCCAGAATTGATTTTATTTCTTTAATTACAAATTCTTCATTCCATTGGCAGGTTTCTTTAGTTTTAGCTAAAAATGCAGTCATTTGCTCAACCATTTTGCGATGACTATTAAAATTTCTCTCTTTAGGTTTTCCATCATAAACAGTATATGGCATGATACCATATTTGTCCCATATTCTGGGAATAGCTGCTGCTTCGGAGCCTTCAGAGAAAGATGTGTTTCCTCTTGTTTTTACAAATTCCTGAGCTCTGTCAACATATTCCCAATAAACGGTGTACATCTCAGATAATTTAACTTCAATATTCGCAATTCTTTTTACTTCACTTTCCATAAATGATGTTGTAGCATAGCACCAACAGGTACCGGAATTTCCCTGACAAACTGGTTTTTGATGCCAGATTTCCGAATAAAGTTTTTTATCGTTGGGAAAGGTTTGCCCTGATAAATCTACTTTAAAATAACGATATTCATTTTTTGCTTCGCTAATTGCTTCTTTTTGTGTAGCATCTTTAAGTATAACATTTTCGAAATAACCCGGAAGATACGTTTCAAAAATAGCTTTATCTTTTGCAGGAACTTGCGATAAGCATGTAATAAAAAAGCCGATACATATTATCGATAAAATGTATTTCATAATTTGTTTTTTTCAAAGGTAAAAAGAAAATTTACAAGTTTTAGCTTAGTCATATTTAAATAGATGTATAAAATCAGATAATATTTTTATTTTTGAACCGATTTTAAAATATGAGAACCAATGTTTAAACAAATTAAAAATACTAATATAATAAACACATTATTAGCTCTGTTACTGTTTTTATTGACAAATTCAATAAATGCACAAAACAAGCAATATGGAGTTTCGTTATCAAATAATGTTACCTCATTTCCGGTAACTGGATATACGCAATTATTTTACAGTCAGTTTCATCCCGGATTAGATGCTTTTAAAGGCTGGAAAATAAATAAATCTGAAAAAAATCAGCTGGAAGTAAAAGCCAACGCTGGTTTTTACTATCACCGTTTTGTACAAACCGCAATAAGGATTTATCCTTCACTTTCATTTTACAAAACATTATGTAAAAGATTTAGTTTAGGAGCTGGAATTGGAGGCGGTTATGCGATGTCATTCGAAGGAAGCGAAGTGTTTAAATTAAATTCTGAGGGTAAATATGAACCTAAAAAGAAAATAAATGGCAGATCACAATTTTTAATAAATTTTGAAATTGGTGGCCAATACCATTTAAAAAAGGATAATCCAAATGGTGCACGAATATTTTTAGCATTAAAAACATTTATTCAGGGACCTTTTGTTAGTGGCTACGTTCCTTTACTTCCAGTGAATTCATTGTTTTTAGGTGTTTTAATCCCTGTTAAATCAAACAAAGAATAAAATGAAAACAAACATATTTATTTTGACATTAATTTCAGTATCACTGATATTTGTTACAATCAGTTGTAATAAAGAAATTGAAGCAACTTCGCAAATTGAATGCAATTATGCCGATTCCAGCAGTACGCATCCCAAAAACAATGCATATAACAGTATTATTTCAAAATATGTAAAAAAAGGTTTGCCCGGAATTTCAGTTTTAGTTACAGATTCATCAGGAACATGGGTAGGTGCAGGTGGTTACGCCGATATTAAAAAGGGAGTTGAATTTACACCATGTCACATTTCAAAAGCTGCAAGTATTACAAAGCTTTTAATTGGTACTTTATTTTTTAAACTTCAGGAAGAAGGAAAAATAAATGCAGATGATCTGGTATCAAAATATATTGACCAAAAAATTTTAGATAAAATTGATGGTGCAAAAAACATTAAAATTTCAAATTTAATGAACCATACAACCGGGATATTTGATGTAATTACTTCATCTGGTTTTTATCTTGCAGTTCTTAATAACCCAAATAAAAGATGGACACAATTAGAACTTCTGAATTATGTTTATGGCGAAAAAGCTTATGAATTAAATAATCCATATCCAGCAGTATATTCAAGTACAAACACGTTGTTATTATCAATGTGTATTGAAAAAGCAACCGGCGAAAAACATGAAAAACTTTTACACGAAAAAGTTTTAGATCCTTTAGGAATGAACGATACTTATTATCAGGGACGGGAAGATGTTCCCAATTCTGCAGCACAGGGTTATTTTGATCTTCATAACAATGGTGAAATAGTAAATGTTTCTAACCTAATTACGGGCAGTGGTAACGGTTATGGTGGAATATATTCAAATGTATTTGATTTAAATAAATTTATAAAAGCATTGTTAATTGACAAAATAGTTCTTAGTCAGGCTTCATTAAACCAGATGGAAACATTTGTTCAGGAAGATGAAAATTTTTATACCGGACTTGGAATGATAAAAAAGTTTACCGAAAAAACTGCATACGGAATTGGACATACAGGCCGCGACCTAGGTTATGTTGCCGATTTATTTTATTTCCCACAACGAAATATTACTATGGTGTTATTTGTTAATTATGGAACAAACGGTGAAAGTTCTTTAAAACAAGTATTTTTCGATTTTGAAAATGAACTTGTAGATAAAATACTGGAATAATATCAAATACCATTATAAAAGAGTCCAACCTATTGTCCCTCTTTTTTGAAGAGGGTAGGGAGATGAATAAAAAGATTGGACTATTTTATAATCCCTTAGCACTCGCTCGCTTCCCGCGAGCGAGTGTAATTGAGACCTAACAGGTCTCAAAGACCTATTAGGTCTATAAATGTCTTTAAATTAGTACCAATCTCCAATAATTGCGACAGACAGTTCATCAGATGAAATATGAATTGTTGTCGGATAACTACCACTATAATTTGACATTTTAAACTCAACAAATCCTATTAATTGATCTGGATTTGGACTATCATAATCATAAACTGAAATGTAGTATGTATTTGAAAGAATTATAATTCTGAAAGGCGCAACCAAATTCCAATTAAGCGGTAGGGATGTTGCAGAAATATCTGTAATCCGATTACTGCTTCCATTCAATAAAATACTGCTGTTAATATCTGATATGTTAAAATAAACATCTGGACCATTTGATAAATCCCAACTCGAATTATATGCATTTAATAAAGGTATAGCAGTAATTTTAATAGAAGTAATTTTAAAATTATTGTAATTTGGAGTTGCTAAAGTGGTTGTCTTTGAATCCTTTTTGCAACTCGTAAAAATAGTTATTGCGAATAATAAAATTAAAAGTATTTTTTTCATTAATTTTAAAAATTATGAGGCTAAATTTATTTATATTCTCTAATCTTTTATAATCATTTGCTTAGTTAAAAATACCCGATTTATCTGAAGTTTGCAATAAATAAATTCTATTTTCAACTGAATTAATATATGCAGAATTATAAATATTGCTTTTATCATCATAAACATTTTCTGGCTTTCTCAAAGATAATAGTTAAAAGGTAAATGTCAAAACATGTGTTTTAATTATTTAAAAAACGAATGATTTAAATAAAAAATGGTATTTTTACAAAACAAGAATAGTTAAAATGTTTTCTAACTTAGAATTCATTTCAAATGTAATTCGCTGCGGCGAACAAATGGTATTATATATTAAATTTAGTGAACTAAAAGAAATCATAAATCAAATATGCCCGCAATCTTTTAAGTAATTATTGTTAAAAACTCAAACTAAACAAAGTGTAAAATGTTTTTAGTTTTATTTAAAATTCTTATCATTACTATAACAGTATTAATTGTTATAGTAATAATTTTATATTTATTAAGTATAATTTTACCACCACGTATTAAGAATATTAATCAACCGGAATCTAATCGTATTTCTGTTGGAAATGATGCATTTAGTTGTGGTAAAGGTTGGATCAGAAGAAATAGAAACAATCTTATGGAAATGTATGTTGAAGGTGATGCATATGAAAGGGGATTAACCATCGGAAAACTTACAAAAGAGCTCTTTAATTATCAAGAAGATATTTTTGTTGCTGATTTAAATAAAAAAGTACCAAGTAAGTTTAAACAATTTTTATTAAAACTGGCAATTGGTGTTTTTAATCGAAAAATAAGCAAGCATATAGGTATAGAATATTCTGAAGAAATTTATGGTGTTTCAAAATCGGCAACTTCAAAATATAATTATATAGCGCCACCTTTTGTTAGAATCATGAACTATCATGCTGCTCACGATATTGGTCACACTTTACAGGACATGAAATATGTTGGTTGTACAGCTTTTTCCGTTAAAGGAAATTTAACAGTTAACAATAATATTTTAATTGGCAGAAACTTCGATTTTCATATTAACGATGAATTTAGTAGAGACAAAATTGTAGCATTCTATAATCCAGCCAAAGGGCATAAATTTGCTATGATAACATGGCCTGGCATGATAGGTGTAACATCTGGCATGAATATAAAAGGAATTACCATAACAATTAACGGAGCAAAATCGGGAATACCTAAAAAAACAGCAACTCCAGTTTCAATTATAGCCAGAGAAATATTACAATATGCTGAAAATTTAAATGAAGCAGAAGAAATTGCTAGAAAGCGTTCGATGTTTGTTTCAGAGTTATTAATGGTTAGTTCTGCAAAAGAAAACAAATCAATAATTATTGAAAAAACTCCTATAGCAATAGACATATATACAAATAACAGTGACTTAGTTATTTGCACTAATCATTTTCAGGGAGAAATACTTAAAAATGATCCTTTAAATATCGCTTTTATTGAAGACAGTTCAACAATGTACAGATATAATAGAGTCAAAGAACTAGTTAAAAAAGAAGGTTTATTTAATTCTGATAAAATCGCAAAATTATTACGTGAACGAAAAGGCATAAATGATACTGAAGTAGGATTAGGAAATGAAAAAGCGATAAACCAGCTTATTGCACATCATTCAGTAATATTTGACCCTGCCAATAACATAATGTACGTTTCAACGCCACCTTATAATATTGGAGAATATTTAGCATATAATTTAAATGATGTATTTAAAGTTGCATCAAAAGGGTGTCCTGCAAATGAAATTGACGACAAAAATTTAACAATATCCAAAGATGAGATTTTATTTACAGGAGAATATCAAAAATACGAAGACTTTAAATTGATGCTTATTAAACTTAAAGAAAAAGGCATAGGTAAAAACGAAGAAAATGAGTTTTTCAATACTTTACAGGAATTAAATCCAGAATATTATCTTAGTTATTCTTCAATTGGCGATTATTTGAAAAGTAAAAAAAGGTTCAAAGAAGCATCTGATTGGTATGTCAAAGCATTACAAAAAGAATTTCATCATAAGGCTGAATTTAAAATGATTGAAAAGCTTTATAGGGAATGTATTCAAAAACATTAATTAATAAAAAAACTATTATATATATTTGCAATAAACTTAAATCAAATTTTATGAAAATAACATCATTTATTATTATCTCAGTTTTTGTTGCTATACTTTTTAGTTGTAAAAAAGATCCTGTAAACTCAACAACTACAACAGCTGGCGTTTCATGTCTGCTTACAAAAAAGGTTGATGTTACATCTTCATATACAGACTCATCATTTTATACTTATAATGCTGCAAAAAAAATAATTAAAATAGTTAAGAATAGCGGATGGAGTAAAGATACTATTTTGTACAATGCTTCAGGTAATATTAGTGCTGTAAATGCCTATCAGAACAATGTTCTATACAGCTCAATTTTATATAATTATACTGGCGGTAATTTAACAACCTCTGTTAAAACAAGAGGTGCTTATACAACAACAACAACTATGACATATACTTCAGGTTCATTGCCATCTTCAATAGTTATGACAACCAACGATCCTAATGAGCAAGCTATGTCAATTTTAAATATTGTATGGATAAACGGAAATTTTGCTACAGGAACTATTGATTGGGGTTTTCCTGGAATGCAATGGGAAGTAACAGTTAGCAATGACGATAAAAACAATTTAGATAGATTCGACTACCCAAATACAGGTGGTGATTTTATTAATTATTTTAATAAAAATAACATGTTATCAATTAGTCTTATAAATAGCGAAACCGATGGAGCAAATACTTACCCTGCTGGTACAAAACTATTTGATTACACAATGACTTATACTACAAAAAACGAAGTAAGTACAATTAACGAATTGGCAAATTTATTTAACTCTCAGTCAAGAACAACAACTTGCACATATTTATGCCAATAAAAAGTTTATTTTAAAATATTAAAAGAGGGAATATTTATTGCCTCTTTTTTTATGTTGTATTTCAGGCATTTATAAGAATCCTTTTTTTACGATATGGAATTTTCGTGTTTTGTGAATCATTAGTTCAAATTCAAAAAAATAAACTAAAAAAAACACGATCATGAAAAGTACATTTTTTTCAAACCAAACAAAGAAGCAAAATAATTATTCAATAATATCTATGCTTCTTGCAACTGTAATGTTTTTTATTTTCAACAGTATAAATGCAGAAAATAAAGAAGTGGTTATTAAATCGAAAATAGATAAAGTAACTGTTTTTACTACATCTGCACAAATTTTTCGGTCAGGTAGTTTTAATATAAGTTCAGGTACTTATGAGCTTATATTTGATGAGGTTTCTCCGTTAATTAACGAAGCAAGTATTCAGGTAAATGGTTCAGGAACTTTTACTATTTTAGATGTAAAACACAGAATTAAAAATCCGCCAGCAATTTTACCGGTAGAAAATGTAATTCCAATTAAAATAATTAAGGATATTAATTTGCTTGAAGATTCTTTATCAAACATTCAATTTGATATTGACGATTATACTGCACAGTCGGATGTTTTAAAATTCGAAAAAAGATTGATAGAAAATAACAAATTAATTACTGGCGGAAGCGACACAATACCTGAAATAAAAGATGCTTTAGGCTATTTTAGAACTCAACTTTTTGATATTAACAAAAAACTTAATGATATTTCTAAAGCTTTGTTCAGATTAAATCAAAAGAGAAATAAAATGAATGAAAGTCTTATAGGTCTTAAATCTTATAATTCACAAGTAAATCCTATTAAAGTCGAAGAACCAAAAAACCAGGTCGTGGTAACAATATCCGCACAAATTCAAACAGCAGGAAAAATCGAGATTAGTTATTTAGTAAATGATGCTGGCTGGACATCAACATATGATATTCGTGCTGAAAGCAGCGATAAACCTTTAAAACTTATTCAGAAAGCAAGTATTTATCAAAATAGTGGTGAAGACTGGAAAGATGTAAATTTAACATTATCTACAATAACACCTAATTCGAATAATGTAAAACCATATTTGCCAGTTCTGTATTTAAGTTATTATAGTTACCAGCAAGCATATAAGGGAGATAGGTCTAGGCAATATGCTGATGATGAAAGAGCAGTTATGTCGACAGCAGCTACTGCAGGGGCAATGTATAAAGAATCTGCACCAGCATTAACTTCGGCAGATTATATGCAGCCTATCGAAACAATGACAAATATTGAATACAAGATTCCACTTGAATATTCAATTCCATCTGATGGTGAAACACATATGGTTGCAATTCAAAACATTAATTTAAAAACTGAATATTCATACTATCTTACACCTAAAATTGATAAACAAGCATTTCTTATTGCAAAAATAACAGACTTTGAAGACTATAATTTATTACCTGGTGAAGCAAGTATATTTTTTAACGGAAGTTATGTTGGTGCTACTTCGCTTAACACTTCAGAGCTTTCTGATACTATAGAGCTAGCTTTGGGACGCGACAGAAGCATTATAGTTGAAAGAAAAAAGCAAAAAGAAGAAAGTAAAAATGTTTTAATTGGCACAAATCAAATTAAAACTATTGCTTACGAAATAAATATTAAAAATAATAAATCAACAACAATCAACTTATTTGTAACCGATCAGATTCCTGTTTCAAATGATAAAGATATTATTGTAACTCCTCTTATTACCAAAGGTGCAAGCTTTGATGAAACTACAGGTTTATTAACATGGAAGATTAAACTTTCAACAAGTGAAAATAAAACATTAAAATTCACATATTCAATCGAAAGTGATAAAAATAAGCCATTAGCAAATATAAATTAGTTTTTAAATAATAATTTAAGCCGTGTAAATCCATTTAGATTTTACACGGCTTTTTTAATTTACTGTAAGGCAGTTGTTTAATTGAACGTTAATAATATTTTTAAAATTAATTTTTATGACTAAATTTGCGGATACAGAACTTTATTAACCAAATCAATAAATCATGAAAAAATCGTTACTTATTTTTGTTGCACTATTCTGGATTGGAATGGTTGCAAATGCACAAATTCTTTTTAGTGATAGCTTTGAAACCTACGTTACTGGTAACTATATGGTTCAGCAAGCTGCCCCTTCAACATGGTGGACTACTTGGACAAATGCACCTGGTGGAGCAGAAGATGCTCGAATTTCAGAACTTCAGGCACATAGTCCAATTAAATCAGTTTTAGTTGACAATGGTACTTCTGACATTATTTTGAAGCTTGGAAATAAAACAAGTGGAAAATATAACGTTTCTTTTTACTATTACATGCCTACCGGTTTTGGTGGATATTATAATATTCAGCATTACGTTGCTCCAGGTTCTTATGCTAGTGAGGTTTACTTTGGAAACAATGGTACTGGAGAAGTTGTTGCTCAGAATATAACAACTCCTTTTACTCATGCAATGGACACATGGATCTTTCTTGAAAACATAATAGATTTTGACAAAGATTCTGCATATTTATTTGTTGATGGTGTTAAAATAGTTCAATGGAAATTTTCAACAGTAACTAGTGGGGCAGCTGGTCCAGCTTCACTTGGTGGTATTGATTTCTATGCAGGATCAATAACTGGTCAAACTTCAAAATTTTATTTTGACGATGTGGCTTTTACGCAGCTTATTACTCCACTTGATCCTCCAACAATTAACGTTAGTACAACAAGCATTAATACCAATGGATTAGCGCCAGAATCATTTACTGTTACTAATGATGGTCAGCAAGATATGACTTTTACTGCTTATCCAACTTATCCTTACTCTGCTACAAATGTTGCTTTAGCTACTTCTCCAACAGATTTAACTTATGTAGCAAGTGCTCCAACCAGCGTGTTAGGTGGCTTTACTGCTGATGTAACAGTTCGTTCAGCTGTAGTATTTACTCCTACAAAAGTAAATCCTTCAATTGGTCAAACAATAACTTCTGTTTTTGTTGGTATTGGTAATGATGTACCTACAAACACTGCATTATTAATATTCGAAAGAGGTTCATCTATTACACCTGGACCAGGAAATTTATTGGTAAACAAACCATTTACTGCTACAACTGCTGGTGAATTAATTGAAGTTATTCTTGATAGCCCTCTTTATATTGATGGAAACGATATTTGGATTGGTTACACTTGTGATGCTCTTGCTACAACTTATCCTTTAGGTCTTGATGGTGGTCCTCGTGTTGCTGGTGTAAACTGGATTTCAGTTGGACCAGGTTGGTCAGAAATGAATTTAGCAGTTGATAATAACTTTATGATTCAAGGTATTCTTCAAGGAAGTGCAATTCAACAATGGTTAACAGTAACTCCTGCTTCTGGAACTATTATTCCTGCACAAGTTCAAACAATAGATCTTGCTTTTAACATTACTGGTTTACCTGCTGGCAATTATCTTTCAACAGTAGTAATTGGTTGTAACGACCCTACTACAGAATTTTCTGAAGTAGATGTAAATCTTTCAGTAGTAACAAGTATAGAAAATAATAATTCTATTGGTATTATGACTTATCCTAATCCAGCTAATAATAATTTCAATATTAAATCTGATTCAAATATTGATTTAGTAACACTTTATGACATTAATGGTAAATTAGTAAATAGTTATAAGGTAAATGCTACTTCAACTCAAATTGACGTTAACAATCTTTCTAAAGGTACTTACCTTATGAAAATTCAAACTGGCTCAAATGAAATTACAAGAAATATTGTTGTAGAATAATTTTTTTGAATATTTATATAATGAAAGGCTGCTCGTTTGAGCAGCCTTTTTATTTTAAACTTTTTAATGTGAGGATAACTCGCAAATTTTCTTATTCGTTAAATACATGTTTAAGGAATAATTTTCTGTAAGATAAAAGCATAGAAAATGTTGTATTTTTGTACTGCCAATGTTGGAGTTATCACCAACATTGAATTATATTTTTTTTTGTCATTCTGAGCAAAGCGAAGAATCTAATAAAATGGTATTATTGCAACCTAACTATGTTAAGTATGACAAATTGGATTAATGATTTAATTATATATGAAAAATACAATTCGTTTTGTTTTAGATGGTAAGATCAGAGAAGTTGATTTTTCAAAATACCCTGAACTAAAACCAACTACAACTGTTTTAAATTATTTGCGTTCATTTCCAGAACACAAAGGTGTTAAAGAAGGTTGTGCCGAAGGCGATTGTGGCGCTTGTACAATAGTGATTGCAGAAATTGGTGAAAACGAAAAACTTGTTTATAAAACTCTCGATTCCTGTTTGGTTTTTCTTCCCATGATACACGGAAAACAATTAATTACTGTTGAAAATTTAGCAATTACCGAAAATAACGAAAAATCACTTCACCTAGTTCAGCAATTATTGGTTGAGACTAATGGAAGCCAATGTGGATATTGTACTCCTGGAATTGTAATGTCGTTATTTGGAATTTATAAGAATCATCAAAATCCTACTAAAGAAATAATAGAAGATGCGTTAACAGGAAATTTGTGTCGCTGTACCGGTTATCAACCAATAATTGAAGCAGCACAAAAAGCTTGTGTGAATAATTGCGAAGACCATTTTTCAAAAAGCGAGAAAGAAGTAGTAGAGTTATTAAAAAAGATTAATTCAAATACTGAAACAATAACAATAAAAAACAAATCACAGAAATATTTTAAACCATTTTCAATATCTGAGGCGCTAAGATTAAGAAATGAAAATCCAAATGCTATAATTATAAATGGTTCTACAGATATAGCATTGCGCCAAACAAAGAAAAATGAATTTTTTGCTGAAATACTGGATTTGTCTGGTGTTTCTGAATTAAAAAATATTAAAGTAGAAAATAATAGTATTGTTTTTGGTGCTGGTATAACAATAGAGCAGGTAAGAAATTATTCTATTGAAAAATTTCCTGCATTAAATAAAATATTAAATGTTTTTGGTTCTTTGCAAATAAGAAATATTGCAACTATAGGTGGAAATGTAGGCTCTGCATCGCCAATTGGTGATACACTTCCTGTTTTATTTGCATATTGTGCTAAAATAAAATTACAATCTGAAAATTCTGAAAGAATTATTGCTATTGAAGATTTTATTATAGGTTATCGGCAAGCTGATATAAAAAATGATGAACTGATAACTGAAGTAATAATACCAAAACAAGATAAAACGGGAGTAGTTAATTCATATAAAATTTCGAAAAGAAAAGATATGGATATTTCCACTGTCAGTAGTGCATTTAAGCTTAAATTAAGTGGAGAAAGTGTTTCTGAAATTTTACTTGCATTTGGTGGAATGGCTGCTGTAACTAAACGTGCTAAAGAAACTGAGAAATTGCTTATTGGTAAAAAATGGAATCGCGAAAATGTTGAAACTGCAATGAAAATTTTGGAAAAAGAATTCACTCCATTGTCAGATGCCCGTTCAGAAGCTGAGTTCAGAAGCACAGCAGCAAAAAATCTTTTGCTCAAGTTTTATCTTGAAACAAAACAGAATTAAGAATTAATAAGATTAAAGATGTCAGATCAGATACATCATAATAGCGCAATAAGTCATGTAACCGGCGAATCGGTATACATAAATGATATGTTGATGAGTAGTCAGCTTTTGTTTGGTAAAGTTGTATTTAGTAAGTATGCTCATGCAAAAATCAAGAAAATTAACATTAAGAAAGCTTTAAAGGTAAAAGGTGTACATGCTGTTATAATTGCTAAGAATATTCCAGGTGAAAACCAAATGGGACCAGTTATTCACGATGAGCCATGTCTTGCCGAAAAAGTTGTGACTTTTGTTGGACAGGCGATAGCTCTTATTGCTGCCGAGAATAAAGATGCTTTATTACAAGCAGAAAAACTTATTGAAATTGAATATGAAACTCTTGATGCAATTTTAGATATTGAAACATCAATTGCAAAAAATAATATTTTAGCTCCTCAAAGAAAGATTGAAAGAGGAAATGTTGATCTGGCTTTAAAAAATTCTCCACATACTTTTAAAGGAGAATTAAAAACAAATGGACAAGAGCATTGGTATCTCGAAACTCAGACTGCGCTTGCTGTTCCGGGTGAGGGAAAAGAAATTATGGTTCATGCGTCAAGTCAGAATCCCACTGAAACACAGGCTATTGTTGCAGAAGTTTTGGGTATTTCTAAAAACGAAGTTGAGGTTGAAGTAAAGCGTATGGGCGGTGGCTTTGGTGGAAAAGAAACTCAGGGAAATCATGTTGCTGCATGGGCTGCCTTACTTGCTAATGCAACAAAGCGACCTGTTAAAATTCATTTGTTCAGAGATGACGACCAGATTATGACTGGTAAACGTCATCGTTGTCTTTCAAAATATGAAATCGGATTTGATGAAGCAGGTAAAATTCTTGCATATAAAGTAGAAATAAATACTGATGCCGGAGCTGCTTTTGATCTTTCAATGGCAATCCTTGAGAGAGCAATGCTTCATGCAGATAGTTCATATTTTATTCCCGATGTTCAGATTATTGGCAGAGCATGGAAAACAAATCTTCCGTCAAATACTGCATATCGTGGTTTTGGCGGACCACAGGGGATGGCTGTTATTGAAAATTTAATCGATATGATTGCACGTTACTTAAAAAAAGACAGTGCAGAAATCAGACTTTTAAATTTTTATAACATCGATAAAAATAATTTTACTCCATATGGTCAGAAAATAGATAGTAACAGATTATTTGTTATGTATGACCAGTTAATTAAATCTTCGGAATATTCGAAACGAAGAAATGAAATTGATAAATTTAACAACGAGAACGAATTTGTAAAAAGAGGTATGGCAATTACTCCGGTTAAATTCGGGATTTCATTTACTACTTCATTTTTAAATCAGGCAGGGGCATTGGTCAATATTTACACCGATGGAACTGTTTTAGTTAATCATGGTGGAACAGAAATGGGGCAGGGGCTTCATACTAAAATGTTGCAGGTTGCTTCAGTGGAATTAGGTATTTCGCCCGACAGAATAAAAGTAAATGCAACAAATACTTCAAAGGTTCCTAATACTTCACCAACTGCTGCATCTTCAGGAAGTGATATAAATGGAATGGCGGTAAAGAATGCTACTGATATAATAAAATCTAGGCTTGTAGAGGTTGTTATTTCTGAATTTGAAAGACTATATCCAAATAACAAATCACTTAATGAAAATATTGTTTTTGAAAATAATTTTATATTTGATAAATTATATCCACAAAATAAAATCTCTTTTAACGAGATAATTAAAACTGCATATATTAAGCAGGTCAGTTTAAGTTCTACAGGTTATTACAAAACTCCGGGAATTTATTTCGACAGAGATAAAGGGCAGGGAAATCCGTTTTATTATTTTTCATACGGAATGTCAGTTTCTGAAGTTGAGATTGATTCTTTAACAGGACAATACAAATTGTTACGAAGTGACATTCTTAATGATGTTGGTAATTCAATAAATGAAGGAATAGATATCGGACAGGTTGAAGGTGCCTTTATTCAAGGTGTTGGTTGGGTTACAACCGAGGAATTAAAATGGGATAAAACTGGAAACCTTACAACTCATTCTCCTGATACTTATAAAATTCCAACTGTAAATGATATCCCAAAAGATTTTAGAGTTGAATTATTGAAAAATGCTCCAAATTCAGGAACAATTTTAAAAAGTAAAGCAGTAGGTGAACCACCGTTTATGCTTGCGTTTTCAGTATGGCTTGCAATAAAGGATGCGATCTCAGCAGTTGGAAATCATACAATTGAGCCTGATTTTACATTACCTGCAACTTATGAGGTAATATTGCTTTCGTCTGAAAAAATAAGAAACAAATTGAAAGTTAAATAATTTTGACTTTATATTAAAACAATATCATAAATTTGCGACCCATTTAAATAAAAAGAAATGAACGAAATTTTTAGTAAAATTAATGCACTTGCAGAAAAGTATAAAGACTATACTGCTAATAATTTATCAAAGCTGATAAAGATAAAATCAATCAGCATGAATGAAAAAGATGTTCAGTTAGAACTTAAACGACAGATGGAGGAAGCCGGCTTTGATGAGGTGAGAATTGACGGTCTTGGAAATGTAATTGGCAGAATTGGTAACGGGAAACGTATTTTAGCTATTGATGGCCACATGGATACAGTTGATGTTGGGAATATTGACAACTGGACTTTCGATCCTTTTTCTGGTGAAATAAAAGATGGTTATGTGCATGGTCGTGGAACAGTTGATCAGGAAGGTGGACCAGCTGCTGCGGTAACTTCAGGGAAAATTTTAAAAGAACTTGGTTTTGATAAAGACCTTACAGTTTATGTTGTGGGTAGTGTTATGGAAGAGGACTGCGATGGTCTTTGCTGGAAGTATATTGTTGAAGAAGAAAAATTAATTCCGGATTTTGTAATAAGTACAGAGCCAACTAACCTCAATATTTATAGAGGTCACAGAGGTAGAATGGAAATTGTTGTAAAATTCCGTGGTGTTTCATGTCATGGCAGTGCACCAGAAAGAGGAAAAAATGCAATTTATATGGCTGCACGCGCTGCTCTCGAAATTGAAAAATTAAACGAAAGATTAGGAACAGATCCGTTTTTAGGAAAAGGTTCTGTAACAATATCCGAAATAAAATCAGGAAGTCCTTCGTTATGCGCTGTTGCTGATTATGCGCAGTTTCATTTGGACAGACGTCTAACCTGGGGAGAGACTAAAGAATCTGCTGTTTCAGAAATCGAAGAAATAGTAAAAGGCATGGATGCCACAGTTGAGATTTTATATTACGAGGAACTTGCATATACCGGATTAAAATACGGAATGGAAAAATATTATCCTACCTGGAAAATAGAAGAAGGTGAGCATGTTGTTCAAGCAGGAGTTCAGGCTTTTGAAGGTTTATTTAACAAAAAACCTTTGATTGATAAATGGACATTCTCAACAAATGGAATTGCAACAAATGGAATGTATAAAATCCCAACAATAGGTTTTGGTCCGGGCAATGAGGTTCTTGCTCATGCTCCTGATGAAAAGGTTCTTGTTAGTGATCTTGTTGCTGCTTCAGCATTCTACGCTGCTTATGCGTATATGATTTAAGAAATGGCAACGCGGAAAACGCAGATGTAGCGGATAAACGCCGATAAATCTAAACTCTTTCCTTCATGTCATTCTGAACGTAGTGAAGAATCTAGATACGTATCATTCGTATCTAGATCCTTCATTCCGTTACACTTCATTCTGGTTGACAATACGGTTTTGTCATTCTGAGCGAAGCGAAGAATCTAAAGATTCTAGAATAGATGTTTCGTTACACTCAACATGACAAAAAAAGAAAAAAAACCTTATTTTTGTAAAATAAATTTTAAAATAAATCAGTGGCAATCAGCTTAAATCCGTTTAATCTGTGTTGCCATTTTAATCCAAAATACTATGTCAGAATTCAACAAATTAATTTCAGAGATTAAAAATCTTAACACCGGACTTTTCGAAAAAGATTTTCTTTTAACATGGGACAAAACAGAAGCAGAATTAAAACAGACTTTATTAGTTGCTGAAGCATTAAAACATCTTCGTGATAATAATATTTCTGCAAAATGTTTTGACTCGGGATTGGCAATATCTAATTTCCGTGATAATTCAACAAGAACAAGGTTTTCATTTGCTTCAGCATGTAATCTTTTAGGGTTAGAAGTCCAGGATTTAGATGAAGGTAAATCACAGATAGCACATGGCGAAACTGTTCGCGAAACTGCAAATATGATTTCTTTCCTGACTGATGTTATAGGAATTCGTGATGATATGTATTTAGGTGCCGGTCATACTTACATGGTAGAAGTTGGCGAAGCTCTTGAAGATGGATTTAAAAATGGTGTGCTTCCTTCACGCCCTGGTATTGTTAATTTACAATGTGATATTGATCACCCTACACAATCTATGGCTGATTTGTTACACCTTAAAAATTATTTTGGTTCTCTTGAGAATTTAAAAGGTAAAAAAATTGCAATGACATGGGCTTATTCTCCAAGTTATGGCAAGCCTTTATCAGTTCCTCAGGGTATTATTGGTTTAATGACTCGCATGGGAATGGAAGTTGAATTAGCATATCCAGAAGGTTATGAATTAATACCGGAAGTTATTGGCATTTCTAAGAAAAATGCTGCACAATCAGGCGGTAAATTTAATGTTGTAAACTCAATGGACGATGCATTTAAAAATGCAGATATCGTTTATCCAAAGAGCTGGGCACCATATAAAGTTATGGAACGCAGAACTGTTCTTTTGCAGAATAATGATAGCACAGGATTAAAATCTCTTGAACAGGAATGCCTTGCAAACAATGCTAAATTTAAAAACTGGGAATGCACAGAAGAAAAGATGAAACTTACCAAAGATGGAAAAGCTTTATACATGCATTGTTTACCTGCCGATATTTCTAATGTTTCATGCAAAGAAGGTGAGGTAGCCGATACAGTTTTTGAAAGATACCGTATTGAAACTTATAAAGAAGCTGGTTTTAAACCTTATATTATTGCCTCAATGATATTAAATAACAAATTTAAAAACGCAGGTGCAATTTTAGAAAAGTTATATAATCAAAAAAGAGAGAGAATAATATTATAACAAATCACCATTATGTCATTCCGTTCGCCGCGGCGAATTGATCCGGAATCTACATTAATGAAATAAAAAAAAGTTATACATCATTCCGAACTGACTTTAACGTAATGTAGCATTTCATATAAAGGAGATGGCGGATCAGGTCCGCAATGACGTATTATAACAAAATACTATAAAAATAAAAGCCGTACAAATTGTACGGCTTTTGTGATTTTAAATTTTAACTTATTTACTTCTCGATACGCTTCGCTTTCGCCACGGCGGAGTAGTGGAGGAAGTAGTATACAGAGTTTGGTTGTTCTTTTAAATTAATGAAAATTATTTTTTAAAATATTCTTCAATTAATTTTTCTATTATATATCTTTCATAAGGCTTTGTAATAAATTCGTTACATCCAGCATCAAATGCTTTTTGTCTGTCGTTATCAAAAGTATATGCTGTTTGTGCAAAAATAATTACACCTGCATTAAATTTTCGTATTTGACGTATAGTGTCGTATCCGTCCATAATGGGTAATTTAATATCCATTAAAATTAAATCTATATCTAAATTATTTTTGCAAATTCTAAACGCATCAAGTCCATTATTTGCCCATAAAATTTCTTTACTGTATTTTTCTATTTTTAATGTTATTATTTTTTCTATTACTTTATCGTCTTCAACTATGAGTATTTTTAAACTTCTTAAAACTTTATTTTCTTCAAAATTTTCTGTGTCATTTATTATGCTAAGATTATTTGCAGAAACTTTATCATAAGGCAAAGTAAAATAAAAGGTAGATCCTATGCCTCGTTCACTTTCTACCCATATTTTACCACCTAATAATTCGACATAAGCTTTTGAAATAGATAATCCTAAGCCCGACCCTTCATATTCTCTTGAATATGCCTCGCTACCTTGCCTAAACCTATCAAATATAATTTTTAGCTGAGTATTGTTAATACCTATTCCTGTATCTTTTACATAAAACTCTAGAAATTCATCTTTAAAATTATAACCAAATTCAATAACTCCTTTATTGGTAAATTTAATAGCATTTTTAATAATGTTAGTGAGAATTGAGTATACCTTTTCTTTGTCTGTATTTAAAACAATTCCGTACTTTGCTAAAGTGTTATTTAATTTAAATTTTAATCCTTTTAATTCTGCTTCAGGCTTAAAAAAAGAATAAATAAATTCAATTTGTTCGTTTATATTAGTAGCAGTAATATTAATGTCATAAATGCCAATATCAATTTTTGATATAACTATAATATCATTAATTATATTTAGCATACGCTGTCCGCTTTTTTCAATAATAGAAATATATTCTTTTTGCGTTTCAAAAGAAAGTTCTTGATTTTTAAGAAAATATGCAAATCCTAGAATTCCACTTATAGGAGTTCTAATTTCGTGGCTCATATTTGCCAGAAATGCCGATTTTAAACGGTCACTTTCTTCGGCTTTTTCTTTTTCTTTTATTAAAATGTTATGAGTATGAATTCTTTCCAGCTCAGTTGCAACACGCATGCTAACTAATTTTAATATCGTTTCAACTAAAGCAGGGTTATTTATTGGTTTTTCGCCAATAACTGCAATAAAACCGATAGGCTTATTAATAAAGCTATATATTGTTACTCCAATAAAACTTTTTGCCTTTAAATAATTAAATAATGTGTTTTTAGGAAATATTTCGTTTACATTGTCTTGAAAATAACAACTTGTTTTTCCAATAAAAAAATCAAAAGGAGTTTCTTTTAAATTTAACGATTTATGTGAAAAATTATTTTTACCATCGCAAACAGCTAAGGTTTTTGTTGTAAATCCATCATGTTCCAATTTTTCTATACAAACGTATTCCATACATAATGTTTGCGAAAGATACTTTGTTACAGACTCAAAAAAATTACTATAATCATTATAGCTTTTATTCTGAAGCAAGAATAATTGAACGTTTTCTATCTGTTTTATATCTGTTATATTTGTTAAAGATATATAGTAATTGTTGTCATTTTGTTTCGCAATACTCGATAAAAGAATATGTAACGGCGAATTTCGATTTTCAGTTATATTACTTCACAAGATTCATTTTTATTTGAATTTTTTATTTTTTTTATAAATACATCAAAAATATATTTTGATTCTCCATTTAACAATAAGTCAAATCGTTTATTTAATATTTCTCCTCTATTTTTTCCTAAAAAAACTGATGCTAAAAGATTAAGCTCAATAATTATTTTTTCGCTAGAAAGTGTAACATAGCCAGAAGGCGCAAAATCATATAATTCTATATATTTTTCTGCAAGTAAATCAGCATTTTCTTTTGCAAGTTCTAGCTCTGCATTTTGAAGTTCAAGTTCAATTTTATGCACCTCAAGATCATGGTTAAATTTAAGTGCATTAGCGGCTACAATGCTTTTATCAGGAATGCTAGATTCCTGTTCATGTATTTCTTCTGCTTTTTTACGAAGTTTTACTTTTTTATTTGCCATAAATTACATTAAAACTTCATTTCTTATAGAAACTTTTTAAAAATCAAATAATTATCAAAGATACATCAAATCGGATAAATTTCTTAACGATTTTTAACTAAGTGATTTACCTGGCTTGCTTATAAGATATTAAGATAAAAAGAAAATATTTATGTTTTTACTTTGTAAAATTCCTTGTCCACTTTTCGATAATTAATATTGATGGAACTATTATGGGGATTGAAAAAACAGAGTATGCAACAAATGCCCATAACGATAAAAACAGATATGAATCAATTTCGTTTTTGTTTACATTAAAATTAGACCATATAAGCATTACAAATATGATTGCAATCCAGTTTCCAACTAGGCCAATTGCAGTTAGTGTAAGAATTCTTTTCTTTAATATTTTTAAACTTGCCCATCCTAAAAACGGACTTATTATTAAACTTACAAAAATGAGTGGAACTAATAATTTTAAATTATCTTTTATCACCTGACCTATCGGAATATTGTCTATAGTTAAAGATCCTATTAACGGAAATAATGTGATAATTGTTACAAATATTAAAGAACTTAAAAGTAATATTAAAAAGGATTTTATAGAATTGGATAATAATTTTAAAATATTCTCATTCATTTTTTAAATAATTTAAATTACTCATTCTGTTGTTTTGTCCTATAAAGTATTACTTCTAAAGGTTTATAAACTCTTCCAAGATTGGAGTGATTAAGATCCTGATATGTTGTTTTATCGTATCTGCCACATAATGGGTATTTATCTATCTCATAAATATGAATTATTGCAGTTTTAAATTCGCCACCATTGTTCACTCCATCTATATCTTCTATTTTTAAACTATAATTTTCTGTTGTAACATTGTTTTTACATACAAGACAGTAATTGTCTTTTGCAAATGGGAAATTGTATTGTTTATGATTTGCAATATGCTCAAATTTTAATTTGTTAGGGTTTTGAAAAAAAAATAATGTGTCATTTGTTTTTAAATTATTGTTGATTAATGTTATTTTTAGATTTGGAATATTGTTTGTGTCGGTTGCAGAATGAACTTTTACCACTATAATACTATAAACATCAAATATACAATGTTGCGATTTAGAGCTAAAAGCAAATAAAAATGAAAGTGTGAATGCAGCAATTAGTTTTGTGTACTTTAATTTTATCATAAAATATTAAAAGTTATTTATTGTTTTATTCTTTAATGTCTTTTTTTAATTGTTCAATGTTAATACTTTTTAAAAGTTTTAAAATGTTTGGAAACCAGCCCTGATGATAACCAAATCCACCATTTAAGAATTCATTAATAGCATCATCTTTGGTCCATTCATTATTGGCCATTCTATACGCTGCAACAATACACCCGGTTCTGTCAGAGCCATGTAAGCAATGTATTAATACTGGCTTTTTCGCTTTGTTGATAGCTTTAAGGCTTTTTACAATTTCATCATAAGAAATTGTCCAGGTATTTATTCTAACATGAATTAAATCTAGTTTTGTGTTTTTAGATTCATGGTTATCGTTTTTTATATGCCTTAAATTTATAATGGTTTTTATTCCATAATTTTCTAATGTTGACATATTTACCATGTCTGGTTGTTCTGCACGATATAAATCATTGTCTATTTTGTATAAGTTATAAAGCCCATCTAATTGTATTTTTTTGGCCCAATTAGTTTGTCTGACAATTGAAGACTCTATGGTTTTGCAACCATTAATTAATAACAAAAAAACAAATAAGATTAAAAAAATATTTTTCATTTGCTAGATGTTATTTTTCAATGATTATATTTTAAGAAATCTTGTATTGTAAACATTATTGTTATTTGTTATTTTGCTAATATAGTATCCTTGTTTAAGTTTTGAAATGTCAATTTGTGAATTGTTACAGTTTTCTTCTTTTAATATTAGCTTTGAATACAAATCATAGATTTCAATCGAAAAATTATCATCTAGAGTTACATTTATGATATTGTTTGCTGGATTTGGGAAAATCAAAATTTGCAAATTGTTTTCATTTGATAATGTTTCGATTAAGGTTGTGTTGCAATCTGGTTCAATTGCTGTTAAATTAGTTTGCAATGTTCCATTTGTAACATACCAATCCTGCCATGAACCTCCTGAACCAGAATTCCAGTTACTCAGTTGAAAAGTGTTGACTCCTGAATTTGTTCCCGGAACCTTATAAGCTTTTACAGCCTGCGCATTTCTATTCCAGGTGAGTGGTTCGGCTGCAACACAATTTTCGGGACTATTTGGCATAACACAATTAGCTTGAAGAAAATATGCAAACTCCTGATAGTTAGGGTAGTCTCCATACACTTTAGCTAGCCCGTTTGTGTCTATGCACACCGATACGTATTCGTTGCAAGCAATCCCATATACAGTTGGCAGGCTATAATCCTGTAATATTCGTGCTAAAAAGCCAACATGTCTTCCGCGCCTGTCGGGATTATCGTAATGTGTATCAGTAATTACATTATTTAACCATGGACTAAATATAAAATCATCTTTTAATAATGTTACATTGGATACATATGGATTGGCAAGTGTTCCTGCAGATGTAGCAGAACCATTTTGCGCTGTGTTAACAATAGAGCCTAATATTGCCATACCTGCTGAAGTTCCACCTACTGGAATTTTCTTTACATTTATTAAATAGTTTATTGCTGTATCAATAGGAGTATTATTCCAATAAGACACGTAATCCCATTGATCGCCACCAGCAAACCACAAAGCTTCAGCATTCATCAATTGATGAATAACATAAGCATCATTTGAGGCCAGTGCATTATTACATACAATAGTTTGAACTGAATTTACATTAACACCAAGTTGTGAGTACATGTAATCGTTGTATCCATTGCTTCCGCTTGCTCTTAAAACAACAATATCACCGCCACCACTATGTTCTAAAAACCAAACCATTGCGCTATCGTGTTCTGTTGCTCCTCCCATCAAAACTGTAACTCCTATTGTTGGTGTTGTCACATCTGAAGTGTCGCCAGTAAAATAACTTGTGTAGTTTTGTGCTGTTGCTGCAATTACAGAAAGAACAATTATTGTTAATATTAATAGTTTTGTCATTTGGCTTAATTAAAAGTATTAATTGAACTTTGTTATATGTTTATTTTAAATGTGTTCATTATTTTTTCACCTATTACTTTAAAATCTGCATATTTATTTTGTTCGCTTGTAAATGTTATTAAATATGCTTTTTCATTTATTACCCAAACATACTGCTCAAATGTTAAATGAAAATTTTCCTGATCGCCAGAATAAACCAGTTTTTGATATTCGCCATTTTCATTTTTATTTCTTTTGTTTTCAATTAAAGTTGAGTTTGGTAACATTGTTTTAATTTGGTTTTCAGTATTCTGTATGTAGGTGTCAAGTGTAACATTTTGACCTGTAAAATCCTGAATTAATAGATTGATATTTTCTCTGAAATTATCTTGTTCTGATTCTTGTGGTGAAAAAATCATAAAATTAGCACCAGTTTCTGAGTTTTGATCTAATTCCCAACTCGCAGGATATTTAATAGAGTAGTTTGAAAAGCCAAATGTTTTCCATTCTTCTTGAGTGTTTTTATTCTCTTCTGTTGGTTTGGTTGTTTGCCCGCATGCGATAATGAATAATAGAATAAGAATTACAGGTAAATTTTTCATGGGATTTTTTTTAATTATTTATTTCACGTTGTTAGGTTCTAAAATATTGATAATAACCAATTATTCTCAAATATATGAAATTAAACATTTAATATCAAAACATTTTTTATCAAAGTATTTTTTATATTTGATTTCTGTTAATTAATATTTTAAATATTAGCAAAAGTCATGAAATGAGAATAATATGTTCTTTAATTAAGGCATTAAGTTTTTTGTTTGTATTTATTTGTATTAGTAATTTCTCTTTTGCTGGAAACGTTGATACATCAAGAATTATTAATGACCTTAAAGTATTAGTTGAAACAAATGAAGCCAGGAATTATGCTAATGTTGAAACTTTAAATCAGGTAGCAGAATATATAAAAGCAGAATTTGCTAAATCAACAAATAAAATAGAGGTTCAGGAATTTAAAGTAGAAAACAGAACTTATAAAAATATTATATGCTCATTTGGACCTGAGGATGCTCCCAGAATAATTGTTGGAGCGCATTATGATGTTTGCGGTAACCAAAAAGGTGCCGATGATAATGCTTCCGGAATAGTGGGTTTATTAGAAATTGCACGTAATTTAAAAGATGTTGACTTAAAAAATAGGATTGATCTTGTTGCATATTCATTGGAAGAGCCTCCATTTTTTAAAACGGAATCAATGGGGAGTTTTGTTCATGCACAGTCGCTTTTCAAAAATAATGTTAATGTAAAAGGAATGATATGCCTTGAAATGATTGGATATTTCTCTGATAAAAAGAAATCCCAAAAATATCCAATTGGGCTTTTAAAGTTATTTTATGGAGTAAAGGGAGATTATATAACGATAGTAAGGAAATTTTGTAGTGGTTCATTTACTAGAAAATTTAATCGTAACTTTAAACAATTAGATTTAATTAAGACTAAGACATTTACTGGACCTAAAATCCTTCCTGGTGTTGATTTTTCTGATCATTTAAATTATTGGATATTTGGATATAGTGCTTTAATGATAACAGATACCGCATTTTATCGGAATTTAAATTATCATACAAAAAATGATACAATCGAGAATCTTGATATTAAAAGAATGGCATCTGTTATTGAAAGTGTTTTAAAGGTTTTAATTACAAATAATTAGAAGAAATTGAATATATGAAAATTGTCTATTTCGTAATATTTCTATTTGTTATTATTTTATCATATTCTTGCGAAAATAAAACAAGTAAATCTAAAGAAAAACCACCTGCTATAGTTGATGTAATAATAGCAGAAAATGTCAAATTTCCTACTGGTACCGAAGTAAATGGTTCTGCTCTTTCTGAAGAGATGATAGAATTATATCCCGAAATAAGCGGAAGATTAATTCTGTTAAATATACCTGATGGTGCTTCAGTTCAAGAAGGAGCTGTTCTTGCTAAAATAAATGATGCCGAACTTCAGGCACAGCTAGATCAACAAAAAGCACAGTTAGATCTGGCAGTTAAAACAGAACAACGGTTAAAGACATTATTAAATGTAAATGGAGTAAATCAATCAGAATATGACGCAGCATTAAATCAGGTTAGTTCAATAAATGCAAATGTAAAAATGCTTAATGCACAAATTGATAAAACAGTTATAAAAGCCCCGTTTAGTGGTAAATTAGGTTTGCGAATGGTAAGTATTGGAGCTTATGTTACACCTCAAACAATTTTAGGTACACTTCAACAGACTGAAAAAATTAAAATTGATTTTACAGTTCCGGAAACTTATGCAAGTCTTGTAACTATTGGAAGTACAGTTAATGTTCTTGTAAATGGGTCAGATGAAAAACAACCTGCTATAATTAGCGCAATTGAACCACAAATTAATTTCGACACAAGAAATATTAAAGTAAGAGCAAGGTTAAAAACTGGAACAGTAAGACCGGGTGCCTTTGTTAAAGTATTATTAGATAGAATTGAAGATGGTATTGTAGTTCCTTCAAATGTTATTATTCCTGATGCCAGTTCAAATAAGGTTATTGTTATAAAGAATAATAAAGCAGTTTTTGTAGATGTTGAGACAGGTATCAGAAATGAAGATATGGTAGAATTGCTAAGCGGCGTTAACCCCGGTGATACTGTTGTTGTGAGTGGAGTGTTATTTGTTAGGGCAAATGCTGCAGTTAAAATAAGAAAAGTAAAAACGCAGATTAACGGAAATATTCAGGATACTAAAAAATTATAAAAATGAATATTTCAGAATTATCCCTAAAGAGACCTGTACTTGCAACGGTAATGAATTTATTTATTATCTTGTTCGGTGTTATTGGGTATTATTTTTTAGGTGTTCGTGAATATCCTGCAATTGATCCACCTCAGATTACGGTCAGAACCTCATATATTGGAGCAAACTCAGATATAATAGAAAGTCAGATTACAGAACCACTTGAAAAAGCTATAAATGGTATTCCAGGTATTCGTACCATCTCGTCATCAAGTACCGTTGGAAGTAGTAGTATTTCTGTTGAATTTGATATTAATTCTGATCTAGAAACTGCAGCAAATGATGTGCGCGATAAAGTGAGTCAGGCTGCTCGAAACTTGCCGCAAGATATTGATGCACCTCCTGTAGTTGCTAAGTCGGATGCTAATAGCGATTTTATTATTCTGATGGCTGTTCAAAGTCCGAGTAAGGGATTAATGGAATTAAGTGATTTTGCTGAAAACATATTGCAAAATAAATTTCAAACTATACCCGAAGTAAGTGCTGTAAATATAAATGGTCAGAAACGACTTGCAATGCGTTTATGGGTTGATCCCGATAAAATGAATTCTTATAATGTAGCTTTTAATGATATTACAAATATTCTTAAAAGTGAAAATGTAGAAGTCCCTTCTGGTAAAATTTATGGAAATAAAACAGAATTAACAATAAGAACATTAGGCAGGTTAAGTACAGAAAAAGATTTCAGAGACTTAATTATAAGAGAAAATAAAAATGGAATTGTTAGGCTTAGTGATGTAGCAAAAGTTGAACTTGGTCCTGAACAATATGAACAAAGTTGGCGTCTAAATGGAGTTAGTGCAGTTGGAGTTTCTATTATTCCACAACCAGGAGCAAATTATGTAAATATCTCAAACGAATTTAACAAAAGACTTGAAGAAGTAAAGAAATCTCAAAAAGATGGTGACATTATCTTTACAACACTTATTGATAATACTAAGAATGTACGAAGATCATTAACAGAAGTAAAAGAAACTTTATTTATTTCTTTGTTATTAGTGATTTTGGTTATTTTCTTATTTTTTAGAAGTTGGCAGATTGCAATACGTCCACTTATTGATATTCCAATATCATTAATTGCTACTTTTTTTATAATGTATATGGCAGGGTTTTCAATTAATATACTTACTCTGCTTGCTATTGTTCTTGCAACTGGTCTGGTTGTAGATGATGGCATAGTTGTTACAGAAAATATTTTCAGGAAATTTGAAAGAGGAATGCCAATTCGTCAGGCTGCTTTAGAGGGAAGTAAAGAGATCTTTTTTGCTGTGCTTTCTACTTCTGTTACATTAGCTATTGTATTTCTTCCCGTTGTTTTTTTAGAGGGTTTTGTTGGTAGTTTATTTCGTGAATTCGGAATTGTAGTTGCAGGTGCAGTATTAGTTTCTGCATTTGTATCGCTTACAATTACCCCTGTTTTAAATGTTTTGCTAAATAAAAAAAATGCTAAACATGGTTGGTTCTATAATAAAACAGAACCTTTCTTTATCAATTTTGAAAATGGATATAAAAATCTTTTGCAACGTTTTATTAATAAGCGCTGGATTGCATGGGTGATTGTAACAGTGTGCATTGTAATTGTGTTTTTTATTGGTAATTTATTGCAAAGCGAACTTGCTCCTCTTGAAGATAAAAGTATGATGCGTTTTCAGGTATCAGGACCAGAAGGTGCAAGTTATGGCTATATGACAAGTGCTATTGAGGAGCTTGAAAATTATTTAATTGATTCAGTTCCCGGTGGAGATTTTTCATTTTTCTCTGTACCTGGACATAGTAGTACTGGAATGAATGGAGCTAATGGAAGGCTTGGCTTAGTTCCAAGATCTGAAAGGGATAGAACTCAAAGTGAAATAGCCGAAGATTTAACAAAAAAAGTATTGCGATTTAACAATATAAAAATTTATCCAGTTGAAGAACAAACAATATCAGTTGGCCTAGGGTCAAGAGGGGCACAACCGGTGCAATTTGTAATTCAGAACTTAGATTTTGAAAAATTAAAAAGTATAATCCCAAAATTTTTAGATGCTGCTAAAAACGAAAAAACATTTCAGAATGTTGATGTCAATCTTAAATTCAATAAGCCTGAAGCCGATATATTAATTGATAGAATTAAAGCTCGAGAATTAGGACTTACAGTAGTAGATATTGCGGATGTTCTTCAAAGTGCTTTTAGTGGTAGGCGTCTCGATTATTTTATAATGTATGGCAAACAATATCAGGTAATATCACAGGTAAAATTAAAAGATAGACAAATGCCAGATGATATATTAAAATTATATGTTAGAAATAACAAAGGAGTTAATATTTCACTCGCATCTGTATTGAAAATTGTTATGAATGCAAATCCACCAACACTTTTTCACTTCAATCGTTATAAATCAGCTACTTTTTCTGCTTCGCTTGGTGAAGGTCAAACAATTGGTGATGGGGTTAAAGCAATGCAAGCAATAGCAGATAACATGCTTGATGATAGTTTTCAGACTTCGCTAAGTGGACCTTCTCGCGATTATTCAGAGAGTTCGTCAAACACAACATTTGCTTTTATTTTAGCATTAATTCTTATTTATCTTGTGTTAGCTGCACAATTCGAAAGTTTTAAAGATCCGTTTACTATTATGCTTACTGTTCCACTAGCAATTGCAGGTGCAGTTTTAAGTTTGTGGATATTCGGGCAAACAATAAACATTTTTTCTCAGATAGGTATGATTATGCTTATTGGTTTGGTAACAAAGAACGGAATACTTATAGTTGAGTTTGCAAATAAGAAAAGGGAACTTGGAATTCCTATGAGAGATGCTGTAATTGAAGCAGCAACTCAAAGGTTACGCCCTATTTTAATGACTAGTCTTGCAACATCTTTGGGTGCTTTACCAATTGCGTTAAGTCTGGGATCTGCTGCAACAAGTCGTATGCCTTTAGGAACCGTTGTAGTAGGTGGTCTGTTATTTTCATTAATTCTTACTTTATTTGTTATTCCTGCTGTTTATACTTATATTTCAAGTAAGAGAAAAGCGAAAATAAATGAAATTGAAAATTCTGGAACATTAAATTAAAAAGAATAAAAAATGAAAAGAGTTTTAATATATTTATTTTTATTGCTTCCGTTTAACTTATTAGCTCAGCAAACTCTTAATTTAAATAATGCTATTGATACTGCACTTAAAAATAATTTTGATATTTTGATTGCAAAGAATAATACTGAAATATCTAAAATCAACAATAAGTTTGGGGTTGCTGGTGGGTTACCAACAATAAGTGCAACTGCAGGTGATAATAACTCTTTATATAATCTAAATCAAAAATTAAATACAGGAGATGAAATTGTTAGAAATAATGTTTCAAGTAATTCGATAAATGCTGGTATTTCAGCAGGTATTGTTTTATTTAATGGTTTTAAAGTGTTAGCAACAAAAGAAAAATTAAATTCAATTCAAGCCCAATCTGAAATAGAATTTAACCTTCAAGTTCAAAATGTAATTGCAGCTGTAATGGCTACATATTATGATATTATTAGACAACAGAGTTACCTTAAAATTATTGAAAGTTCAATGGATGTTTCTTCTAAGAAATATGATATTGTTACGGAAAGAAATAAAGTAGGTATGGCTAATGAAGCTGATTTGTTACAAGCGCAAATGGATTTTAATTTAGCTGAGCAGAATTTAAAAAGTCAAAAGCTAATTGTTGATCAAACAAAAACTAATTTATTGCAGATAATAGGCGTAAAACAGTTTTATGAGATTACTGTTAACGATACAATTTTTATTGATAAAAATATAAGTAAAGATTCTATATTTAGTTTTCTGGATAATAACCCTGAATATCTTTCTGCTCAGCAAGAAATAAAAATTAACGAACAAATAGTAAAGGAACTAAGCGCACAACGGTATCCGTCTTTAAAATTAAATACAGGTTATAACTATACATACAATTCTAGTTCGGCAGGATTAAATTTATTAACTCAAAATTATGGGCCTTTTGTTGGTGCTTCACTTCTAATTCCAATTTTTAATGGCAATATTTATAAGACACAAAAAAATGTTGCATTGTATAATGTTAAAAATTCGGAATTACAAAAAGAAAGTATTTTCATGTCTTTAAAAGCCGATGCATCAAAAGCTTATCAATCCTATGAAAGTATATTAGAGCAAATAAATTCTCAAGAAATAAATTATCAGAATGCTGCAAAATTAGTTAATCTTGTGTTACAAAGATTTCAATTGAATCAGGCTACAATTATAGATATTAAGACAGCGCAAGCGAGTTTTGAAAATGCAGGATATATGTTAATTAATCTTCAATATGCCGCTAAAGTTTCAGAGATAGAATTGAAAAGGTTGGTTTATCGTTTAAGTTATTAATATTTAAAGACACTATCTCTTAAAGTGTGTAAACTAAAAAGTTTCTGAAATCAATATTTTATTCTGTTTTCAAAAATAAGTAAAAATTGGTTTAAAATAATACCCCATTTCCAAATTGGTTGCGACCATTTTTTAGTTGCTTCTC